>DONH01000384.1:4881-5110 GCA_003509235.1 Planctomycetaceae bacterium | reverse complement strand
TATGATCAATTCGTTAGGGAGCAGATAGCTGGTGATGAGATTTCACCAGACAATCCAGAGCATCTGGTGGCCGTTGGTTTCCTCCGACAGGGTCCGTGGGAACTGACGAGTATGGAAGTTCCTCGGGTCGCTCGCCAGCGATTTCTTGACGATGTCACAAATAGTGTTGGTGAAACGTTTCTTGCGCATTCTCTGCAGTGCGCGAAGTGCCACGATCATAAATTTGATC
>DONH01000384.1:0-4575 GCA_003509235.1 Planctomycetaceae bacterium | reverse complement strand
AGTGCCACGATCATAAATTTGATCCTGTTCCTACACGTGATTACTACAGCATTCAGGCGGTTTTCAATACGACACAACTTGCTGAACGACAAGCAGATTTTCTGCCTCTTGAAAATCGAGATGGTTTCGACGAGGAACGGTTTTTGAAAAAAATGGAGCGAGGGTACCAAAAGTCACTGGCGGACTTAGAGGCTGTTCTTCAGCACAATGCAATTGAGTGGTTTGATACTGAACTGGAAAAGGCTGGCCCTGATCGAGAACTTGTGATTCGTGATTCCAAATCAAAGTGGATGAAGGCGGTATCAAAGGCAAAAAAGAATCAGAAGAGCATTACGTTTCAAAAAATACGAAGTGGTTTGATGCAGCAGGGGATTGCTCAAAGTGACCTTCCTCCTGTTCGCGTTGGCTTCACGCCTCGACAAAATGGTATGCAGCGTGTTGCAACGAAGGGTCTTCAGCGATTGAAGTGGGAGTTGGATCGATACAAACCATTCGCTCTTTCGGTCTACAGTGGTCCAACGCCAACATACATAAAAGTATTGGCACCACTTCGTATCCCGCAAGATACAACAAAGGCCACATTTGAAGAGATGTATATTCGGACCGGTGGTGACCCTTTTGCAGAGGGTGATCGTGTGAAGCCGGGAGTCCTTAGCGTACTCGAAGAACAGGTTCCAGCGACCATACCTGAAACACCAGAAGGTCGCAGGAAAGCCTTTGCTGAGTGGATTACTAACTCGAACAATCCGCTCGTGTCACGAGTCATGGTCAACCGTATCTGGCAATGGCACTTTGGGAAACCTATTGCCGGGAACCCAAATAACTTTGGTTTAACAGGTGGATTTCCAACGCATCCAAAATTGCTTGATTACCTCGCAACAACATTTATGAAGAGTGGTTGGTCGGTAAAAGACATGCATCGCACGGTCATGCTTTCGGAGGCATATCGCAGATCATCCATGCATCCAGATTCAGGTGGGCTTGCCGAGCGAGATCCAGAAGGTCGTTCGTTCGCCGTGTTTGAGCCACGACGACTCTCAGCGGAGGAAATGCGTGACTCGATGCTAGCTATTACAGGAGAGTTGAATTGTGATGTCGGTGGTGTGCCCTGTCGGCCGGAAATCAATGAGGAGGTCGCGCTTCAGCCACGTCAGGTGATGGGGGCGTTCGCAGCGGCATGGGTTCCAAACCCAAAGCCCAAGCAGCGTCATCGACGAAGTCTCTACATTTTGAAATTGCGAGGTGTGAAGCATCCTATGCTTGAGGTTTTTAATACGCCTGCGCCAGACTTCTCGTGTGAACGACGTGAGTCATCAACAGTCACGCCACAGGCGTTAAATCTTTTCAACAGTAAGAATTCCTACGATCGAAGCCTTGCGCTGGCGCAACGTGTCTGGGATGAGAGTTCTGGTAAATCCGGAAATCGTGATCTGAGGGCGTTGCGACGCGTTTATGAATTAGTGTTATGCCGTGAGCCTCAGCCAGAGGAACTTGACCATGCATTGCGAAGTTGGCGTTCAGTAGAAGCGAGTCTGCCTGCTGAGGCTCGTCCAGATTCAAAGGTGCCGCTTACAGCGTCACGTGAAGCAGTCGAGGAACTTTCAGGTGAACGTTTCATGTACGACGAAGTTCTCTACGCGAATCAGGAGTTCGAATCTGATTTGCAACCAAATGATGTTGATCGTCATGTGCGGGCACTTGGTGACATATGTCTTGTGTTTCTGAACACCAATGAATTTGTTTACATCTATTAAGGTTTGTAGTGATGCCACATATGAATCGACGAGAAAGCATGTTCCGCATTGGTACTTCCCTTGGCAGTGTGGCATTTGCATCGCTGATTGCTGATGAATCGAAGGCTACGGAGGCGTCAGGTCCGTTAGCCCCCAGGCCGGTGCATGTGCCAGCAAAAGCAAAGAATTGCATCTTCTTGACGATGACTGGCGGTCCCTCGCATATCGACACGTTCGATCCGAAGCCCGCGCTCAAAAAGTTACATTTGCAGGAATTTACCCGGAGTGGTGAAACCAAGTCTGCAATGGAAAGTGGCAAGCGGTATTACGTTCAAAGCCCCTTCTCGTTTCACCAGCATGGCGAGAGTGGCGCACCGATGGCAGACAACTGGCAGCATCTTGCTCGGGTGGCAGATGACCTGTGTTTCTTTCGTGGGTGTCAGGTAGATAGTGTGAATCATCCGACGGCCATGTATCAGATGAATTGTGGAAATCGTTTTGGTGGCGATCCGGCAGTCGGTGCATGGGTGACGTATGGGCTTGGCAGTGAGAATTCGAACCTGCCCGGATATGTTGTTCTTCCTGAAGTGTCTGATCCACAAGGTGGCGCACCAAATTGGGGGAATGGATATCTTCCTGCGTTCTATCAGGGAACACCCTTGCGGCCGACCGGCTCACCGATCTTGAACCTGTCACCACCACCTGGTGTGACCGCAAGTCGACAGCGGCAGAATCTTGACCTGCTCAAGTCAATGAATGAACGCCATGCGGCGTTGCATCCTCAGCACGATGAGCTTGCTGCAAGGCTTGAGAGCTATGAACTCGCTTTTCGAATGCAGACGGAAATACCCAATGCAATTGATATGTCGGAAGAATCACAGAAGACACTCGACGCGTATGGCGTGGGGCAAGAAGAAACAGATGCATTTGGCAGAAAGTGTCTTTTGGCCCGTAAGCTTGTTGAAAAAGGTGTTCGCTTTGTACAGCTGTATAACGGAGGCTGGGATAGTCATGACTATATCGAGCGAGCACATGGTAATCGTGTGCTAAGTGTTGATCAGCCAATTGCAGCATTAATAGAAGACTTAAAGGCACGGAATCTTCTTGAAAGCACCCTGGTTATCTGGTGCGGAGAGTTCGGTCGATCGCCCGACAATGGCGTTCGTGGCGGTGTTGCATACGGGCGTGACCACAATCCTGATGCCATGACGATCTGGTTGGCTGGTGGCGGTAGTAATGCGGGGCACACGGTTGGTGCAACAGATGAAACCGGTATGACAGCTGTGGAAGACGTTCATCACATTCGTGATTTTCACGTCACGTTGCTACGACTCCTCGGGCTGGATGACAACAAGTTGACCTACTACCACGCCGGACGCTTTAAACAGCTCAGCCAATTCGGCGGCAAGGTCATCGACAAGCTCATTGCATAAGCTGTTATCTTACGTTTAAACAAGATGAATTCATGATATCACGAAATCGAGTTCTTTTTACAAGCATGCGGTATTGACGGCAGCAGATTGACAGGCGATAGGTGATTGAAACAGAGAAATGAGTTGCTCTAAGCGGAAAGTGTAAAGCTCATTTTCGGCTGCTGATTGGCGATACGTTCTTGCCGAATAAGAATAAGGAACGTGGAAAAAAGGACATAAGTTGGTGTAATCTAAAGACTTAGTAAGAGAACCTCAAAAGACTCGCAGTCTGTTTAGAGGATGGGGGGTAAAAGCATGAAAAAAAGAAGTAGGTTGTCTGTCGGACTCGTTCTGGCCGTTAGCTTTACTGTCATCAACAGTGTGCAGGTTACTGCCGTGGCAGCTGAGTTTTCAATGAAGCAGGAGCCGGCTGGCGATATTGCCATTTATATCGATGACCAGCTGTTCACTCGATACGTCACTTCGGACAAAGTTTCTAATAAGTGTTACTTCTGGCCAATCGTTGGTCCGGGCGGTATCAAGATGACACGTGCCTATCCCATGCAGAACGTCGAGGGTGAGAAGCAAGATCATCCGCATCATCGGTCAGTCTGTTTTGGGCTTCATAGTGCCAATGGGTTCGATACATGGCACGAAGTTTTAACATTCACAAAAAAAGGAAAGGTCGACCCTCACAAGGCGGCGCATCTGGGGCATCAGGTTCACGCCAAGGTCAGCAAAGCCGAGGCATCGGGAAATGCAGCAACACTTGTTGTTGAAAGTAAAAATGTCACGCCGAACGGTGAGGTCTATATGCTGCAGACCCGCACGGTGGATTTCCATGTTGCTGATAACGGATCGCGAGTTATGGATATAGAGATTGTGTTGAAGGGTATTCAAGACAAGATCACGATTCATGACATGAAAGATTCAGGCCTCACCGTTCGTGTCGCTCACAGTATGTGTGTTGATGCTGGTGAAGGAGGTTGCATTATTAATAGCAATGGAGACGCCAACGGAGATGCTTGGGGCAAGCGGGTGTCCTGGGTCGATTTCAATGGTCCCGTTGAAGGTAAAACAATGGGGGTGGCCATGTTCAATCACCCGAATAGCTTCCGTTATCCAACTCCGTGGCATGTACGAAACTATGGCTTGTTTACGGCGAACCCGTTTGCGTTAAAAGAAGTCGCGGGTGAGAAAGATTCTGGAGACGTGGATCTCGCCAAGGGGCAGTCAATCACGCTCCGACACCGAATTATCTTTCACGCTGGTGACGAAAAGACAGCCAAGATTGCTGAGGCATGGAAAGCGTATGCGAAGTAAGAACACATTGGACTGATTACAATTCATTTTTATCACGAGGTGTTTCAGATATGGCAAGAACAACACGACGACAGTTTTTTCAAACAAGCGCAGTTGTAAGTGGAGCA
>DONH01000121.1 GCA_003509235.1 Planctomycetaceae bacterium | reverse complement strand
TCAGATCACTCCTGAGGAAACAATCACTCCAAATGCCTGGCAGGGTACCGCAAGCCGAAAGGTTGTCTCTCCACCCAGATGGCTTGGGTTGGCACTCATGTCCGTGGGTGCTGTCTTGACACTTCGAAGCATGAAGCCACCAAAACTTGGCTTCGGCCAATAACCGTACTACGTCGTAGCCTGTTAACCTAGTGCATAGAAGATTCTGACGTCTCAACAACAAGCCTAAATGTTTTTAAAACAATTACGGCTTCATCTCACAATCAGTGTCAGGACTGACGGCTTCACCGATCTTTTCGATGGGATGAAGAAAAAGATACTTCCATACTGCTTCGTGACGAAATGTTCCTGCATCATTTCGAAAAGCGCTCTGCTTTGGCACAACGCCGGAGTGAGCTTGTCGCACATTTCCTTTGAGGTCACAGTCTGTGATGAGTCGTCGAGTATTTTTATACGGTGGAGATGACTTTTCGACATTGACGACATCACCACACTGATTCAATTTGAGTAATTGCCAGGATCGACAGTAATGATCTTCCTGCCATCCTTTATCAAGCACATGAGTAAATCCGAAGAAGCGGTGTGGAGATGTCGCGGAGTGACCACCCTGCCAGGTTTCTGTGTTGTCACGAGGTCCACAAAACATCACAACACGATCTACGGACTGGTGCATTGAGAATCGTGCTGCAGTCGTTGAACCATGAGAACTCCCTGCCATGATCACCTTGTCCCACCGCAGATCACTCTGGTCGTTTGTGAGGAATTGCCCCCACCTTCCCTGTGGATTTTCTTTTTGTAGCCAACGGAGAAACTGTCGTGCACGTTCCTTTATTCCATCAGGCTTGGGAATACTGACAAGGGGGCTATAGTCCTCGCCAGTTGCTGCCTCAAGTCGGATTGGACCAAGGACACCCCCCGCATCACGAACTTCAGGAGGCACCGTTCCAAACCAGCGGTTCGCGTAATGAACTTGAATTCCATGAAGACCATATCCTGCAAGCCGGTCAAAAAGTTCGGGGCTATATGCCATCAACCAGATAACGAGCCGACGCTTTGAGGGCACGCGGGTATCAACAATGGCATGCTCTATATCAGCAGGCTTTCCAGTCTTCGTGTCCTTGAAAACAAAGCCTAATTCTGGATGCTCTCGTGTTGCTGAATCAATCTCACTTGCTCGCTGAGAAAGTTCGTACCGTTGACCAGCTTCAACCGTTATGACATTCCACAGGGCTATAAAAAGAAACAACTCAACAAGTAACATGGGTTTATACATCTGACATTCTCTTCAGTATCTTGTTGTCACCTATATGACGGTTTCAAAAATTAATCTTAACAAACATTTTATCTGATACCCTTCACCGAACGGCGTAGTTTCCATAGCATGAAGACAGATAAAACATACCAGTGGTAGAATTCCCAACAATGGCTCGAATAAAAGCCCAAGACGTTTTACAAGAGACCTTCGGCTATCAATCATTTCGTGGAACGCAGCAAGCGATTATTGAACGGACACTCGCTGGGAAGCACAGTCTTGTTCTCATGCCAACAGGCGGTGGGAAAAGTCTCTGTTATCAGGTGCCGGCGCTCGTACAGGACGGCTTGACGGTCGTACTCAGTCCACTCATCGCACTGATGAAAGATCAGGTTGATGCGCTCAATGCTCGTGGCATCGATGCCACGTTTATCAACTCCTCTCTCACCAAAGAAGCACGGATAGCTCGCTATCATGAAATTGAAAATGGTTCATATCGCTTGCTCTATATCACACCGGAGCGATTTCAGAAATCTAAGTTTCGTCGTGTGCTGGATGGCCGAAAGGTGCCGTTACTCGCTGTCGATGAGGCGCACTGTGTAAGCCAATGGGGGCATGATTTTCGACCAGACTACACGCGTGTCGGCGAAATCCGTGAATTTCTTGGCTATCCCACCACACTCGCGCTCACAGCTACAGCGACACATGAGGTACAGCAGGACATTGTCCATCAACTAGGCCTTGAAGAGGCTGACGTACAGGTTTTTCATGAAGGCATTGAACGGCCTAACCTTGCTCTTCTCGTCGAAGAGGTCTGGGGCGAAGACGATAAGTTGCAGCACCTTCTTCACATCCTCAAAAAGTTTCAGGCCGTTGATGGCGGCCACATTATCTACTTCACACTCATCAAAACACTTGAGCGGTTTAGCTATCTCCTTGAGGAAGAAGATATTTCTCATGGCTGTTACCATGGAAACCTACGGCCAGTCGACCGAAAGAGAATGCAAGAACGCTTTCTTCGTGGCAAAGAGCCAATCGTTCTCGCCACCAATGCATTTGGAATGGGGATCGATAAATCCAATATTCGGACCGTGACACATGCCGAAGTTCCTGGCTCACTCGAAAGCTACTATCAAGAAATTGGCCGAGCCGGTCGGGATGGATTCCCGTCACAGTGCACTCTCCTCTATGACCAAAATGATCTTCCTATGCTCATGGAATTCATTCTGTGGGCAAATCCAGATGCTGACTTTTACCGTCAGATCGATCATGTACTCGAACATGATCTTGAAAAGGTGAATGCTTTTGGTATCGAGTGGCTAAATGAAAAACTTCTTGGCCGACAGGCACGCCATGACCGACGTCCTGAGAGTGCGCTCCTCATGCTCGAGCGATTTGGGGCAATTGAATTCAGCAAGCAGGTCGCCGGCACAGAAAAACAGATTTCACAATACGGAGGACTTCCAGAGTCTCTGATAAATGAAACGTTGCTGGCTGAAAAACTTCGGCGGGACCAGCAGAAACTACTCGCTATGGTTGAATACGCACGCTGCGAAACTGACCGACGTGAATTTTTAAACAACTATTTTCTTGGTACACCATCGGCAGAGTAGCTCTACGCTTTACACTGCGAGTTCCCAGCTACTCGAGAATATTTCGCATCTCCTCAACTTTTTTTAAGATTGCTTTTTTCACATGAGCACGCGTTTGCATGTGGTCAGAAAACAAACCTGATGTGAAACACCGAGTAATCAAATCAACTGTGCAGTCAAATCAAACGATTTGCTATGCCGCTTCGGTTGAATCCAGAGGATTCCCAGGTGGTGTTTCACCAAAGTAATACTTTTTGGCGTCCGGGTTATTCAATACTTCTTCTGCTGTACCATGACAAAGAATTTTTCCTGCTCGCACAATATAGCTACGATCCGTGATCGCCAACGTCTCACGCTCGCGGTGGTCTGTAATCAGGATCGAAATGCCATCATCCCGTAACCCCATGATGATTTTTTGAATCGAGTGGATCGTCACTGGGTCGATACCAGTAAACGGTTCATCAAGCAGAATAATCCGGGGTTCCGTGACAAGACAACGAGCAATTTCAAGCCGTCGCTTTTCACCACCCGAAATATAATGTGCTTTCGACTTTCGAATTCGTGTGATATCGAATTGTTCCATCAACTCTTCACTTCGGCGACGGCGCTCTTTGGGTGGCATGCCAATGAGTTCCATAATTGCCAAAAGATTTTGTTGAACTGTCAGCTTACGAAAAACACTCTGCTCCTGAGCAAGATACCCCATACCACCATCTCGCGACCTCTTAAACATCGGCCACTTTGTAATCTCTTTATCATCCAGGAGCACACGGCCGCCATTTGGAATAACAAGTCCACACGTCATGCGAAAACTTGTTGTCTTCCCGGCACCGTTCGGGCCAAGAAGACCAACGATTTCACCCTGGTGAACTTCAAAGGAAACGCCATCGACAACACGACGACGTCCATAAACCTTCACAAGCCCTTCAGCTTTTAACAGTGACATGATCTGTCCTTGATTTCACTTCGTGTCCATCTGGGAGGCACGCTACCTGACCTATCGGATAAACTTCATCCTCGCGAAGTTTGGCCATGAGGGCAATCGCAACTCGCCCAGTATAGGGAGGGTAACCGTCACGTGTCGGGATGCCGTCACCATATGCGGCCAAACAATCGATATTGCTCGGCCTAGAAGCAGTCGCCGCTCCACATAATGAACGTCAATCCAAAGTCGCCCATCTTTACTGGCAGCCGAGTTATCTCCCAAAACAAAGAACTGATCAGACTCAAGCGGAAATTCGAGGATCGGTTCATCGCGTATTTCACCTCGGCGACCAAAACCAACAGCACCAATATAAAAGATATCACGAAGAACTTTGATTGAGGAAACTGCAACAGCAACAGGTTCATCTTCTGCCTTTACTGTAATACCAACAGGCGCAAGGTCTGTTAAGACAGTCGATCCTGGCTCGACAACTTCAAGCACGGGATCACGAGTTGACTCTTTGGTGATCTCGGAATCCCAAAGGACTGGTGTCGCTGTTGGCATGATCTTTTTATCAACAAAAAGCCTCAGTTCATCATCCACATTCGTGAACAGTACTTCCCACGAACCCTTGCCCCGAATTGGAGTTGCTGCCGATGCAGTGACACCACTTGCAGCTTCGAGCGTTGCTGTACCGTCGGCAAGGTCAATTGAGCAAGAATGTTGCTGCCCACCATCAACGAGATCAAGTACGATGCGACCAGTGTCGGACTTGCTTTCAAGAGCACATTCAACAGCAAGATCACCAACCCAATGACCACCCTGACTGATCGCATTGTAAGCCTGGAAGTCTTTGACGAGGGCAGGTCTAACACCTTTACGGACTTCCAGCCCGAGTCGAACTTCTTTCCAGTCATCTGGCGTCGGGTTGAATCGCTGATACCGAAGACTTGCTGACTGTCCTGCTGAACATGTTGCTGTGAACTGACGCCGGTCCTTTTCTGACTTCCACAAACTCGTATCGGCCCAGTCGGTCCAGGCAGAAGGCCAACCCTCTGCCTGCATAAGAGAGGCCGGAAAGTTGCTGTCGTGGACAACCTGTAACATAGCCTGCATCACATGCGGCGGTTTCCGGGCAATTGTAGCTGGCTGCCCGTCACGACTTGTCCATATGTCTCCTCCAGCAATACTCACCAATTCATTCGGCAAACCGACAAGTCTTTTTATATAGTTTGTATTTGCTCCCTCAGGATACTTGAAAACGATAACATCCCACCGATTTGGTTCTCGAAAGTCGTACGCAAATTTATCAACAAGAATTCGGTCGCCGTTGTACGAAGGATAGCGCGCGTCGTATGTAACAGAAGGCCCCTCGCCCTCAATCAGCTTCATCACATTTCCACAATTTGGGCAGGTCGCCGAAGCAATCATCTTACCGGCGAGTCGCATTTTAAGTACCGCCAATTTTCCACTTGGTGACTCAAGGTCAGCAATCTGTTGCTGCGCAACGTCTCGCTGCTGTAGCCCTGCGGATGAATCAGCAGCCAACCGTCGTAACCGTTCAAGCTCGCGATTCAATCGACCTAATTCGGTTCGTAGGGTGTGCGATTGATCATCTTCTTCTCGACTGGCTCCAGCCTGAAAATTAAAATCACACTCACTGCAATCAAGATCTTTATGTCGACCCATTAGCGTTGGAGCCATGGAGCCGGTTGGGATGACAAAAGCTTCTGCTTCAAATGCACGAAATAGAAGAGCCAGTGTAAATGCAATGACAAGAGATTCGACTGTTTCTCTTCCAAATCCTAGAGGACCACGAACAACATCTTGTTGTGTCGGCCCATCCGCAGTTTCATCCAAAAGACCGGGTATTACCGGTTGGTTCTTTTTATTTTTCCCATCTACCATTGTGCGTTATTCCTTCGACTGGGAACTGAGTGCCTGATCAACTGCTCGGCGTACGTCATCATAGGTAAAAGTTCTTCCAAGCTTTTCACTGGCATACTCATCATCAAATTGTTGTATCAGCGTACCATTACGATCCCAGACCATAACAGCGGGGACGCTCGTAATGTTCATTTTTTTATACAAGGCATCTGCCTCATCACTATTGAGTAGATTCTCAATATCGCCCGCCGAAACCTGCTCCAAAAATTTTCTCACTGGCTCGAGTACGTCTTCAGGCACACCGAACCCCTCAAAGTCAAACGATAGTGAAAGACACGACACGGTGTCACCATAGTCTTTTTTTAGGTCCACAAGACCTGGAAATTCCTTAACGCATGGTGGGCATGATGTACTCCAGCAGTCGAGGATAACGACCCGTCCACGATGTGACGCGATCCGTCTTACTATTTCCGAATGATCAGCAACGGCAATAGACACAGGGTTTGCGACCGGCTGTTGAGCGCCGGCCTGCGGACCATGATCATCAGGTGGATCACCATACCACCCACAGCCAGCAATCAAAATT
>DONH01000389.1 GCA_003509235.1 Planctomycetaceae bacterium | reverse complement strand
CCACTCGGTGTCGTGATGCACGAACACTCGCTAAACGCTTACCAGCGGATGTAAACAAGTGCTGTTCTTCAACGAGCCCTGTCATCGGGTGGAGGATAATTGATCGAACGAGTTGTTCGTCTGGTGAATCAATCGTACTGCGAATTTCGAGCCGACCGTCGGCAGTCATAAATGGCCCTTCGTGTCGGTGTTGAGGGCTAAAGCGAACCAGCCCCAACAACTCCGGCATCCAGTCTGCTCGAATTGGTAAGACTTGTCGAGCTGAGGATTGTTCATATTTTTCATGTTGACAAAAGAGCATGATTGGCGGTTCATGCCGGCGAATCCAGAGCCAAAAAAGATCGTCATTACTGCCAATATCAAGTTCATTTCCGGTAAGTGAAGTTTGCGCACGCAACCGAAATCGTCTCGGAGGCTCACAGGCAACCTGAGCAGAAAGCCGTGGCACTCCTGGAACGACGAGGACCGCCTGAGTGGCCGCATAACTGCGCACACGTGACGTATTATCCTCAACGGCCGCAATGATCTGCTCACGGGTTGGCTGTGCCGGAAGTGTCCGAGGCAACGGCATCATTCCAACCTGATAACCACGAATTACATTCGGGCAGCTTGCACCACTGCCTGCAATAAGAACAACGGAAGTCACAAAAAGCACTAATGGAACAGACGTTCGAGCCGGCAACTGGTTAGAGGAACTCATGACTCGCCTCCAGACCACAGGAGCGAAGCCAGTCGCTCTTCGAGTGCAGCATAGTCTTCGGCTTTAGGCATCACTGCCACAACCTCGTACGAACAATCTCTTCGACGGCAGACAAGCGACACAACTTCATTTTCACCATCACATGTCTCGCTACTTTCCGTCTCGTCTTGACCGGGGCTATCAGCAAATCGAAGTACCTTACGACGCAAAAGTTGAAGGGCTAACAGGTAGCGAAGTGACGCTTCTTCAGGCTGGTCAGCAAGCGATTCCAAGGTATCTAGAAGAGCTTCAATGGGAGCTAGAGAGACTCCTCCGTCTTCTTGCTCCGGCACCACGCTTCGCCACCATGCAAGTGTTTCATCAGGAGCGCCTGCCCACTCGCCATGGGACCAATCATAGCGAAGGAGTTTTCCTTCCTCTCGAACGAGCGCAGAAAACATTACATCGCCAGCCTTGAATTCAGAACCGGATTTTTTGCAGGTTGGCGATGGTCGCTGAATCTTGAGGTCCATGTAAATTTTCCATGTACAAATTCGGCGTTTCAACCGAATGGCATGACAGAAGAGACACGATCCATACCTCTAGAGAACACGCCTTTTTCTCACAAGGCGAGTCGTCAAAAACAGCTCGCCGTGGCAAGATGCGAGAGATAGGCGCTAGCGGCTTGTGAGAATCTCTACTAATTCAAGAAGCCCACCGGATTCATGGCAACCAACAACATAATCTGCTGCGTCCCGCACTTCTTCACGCGCATTGCCCATCGCAACACCAAGACCCGCCCCAATAATCATTGGGAGGTCATTTCGGTCATCACCCGCGGCACAAATAGCTTCGGCTGGAATTTCCCATGATTCTGCAAGCTGGGAAACACTTGACCACTTGTCGACGCCAGCAGGAGCAATCTCACAAAGCCAATCACGGTACCGAGGACTGCGTATCGTATGGACAGACAACATGTCAGAGAAACGTGAATTCAGCGTAAACTCGAGTGTCTCCATTTCACGGACGTTTCCCATGACAAATCCTGAAAACACATCTGCAGGTGGAGATTCACAGAGCGTTGCCATGACCCGAGCCAGCTGTTTGTTTTTCTGGAGATATTCACCAAATCCGGTCAGCTCACCATACTTATTACGTGCCACAAGCGTCCGACAATAGAAGTCAAAACCTTCATTGAAACTGTCGGTGTAAAGAACTGGCTCATGGCCAAGGCCGACCACACACTCGAGAACTTGTGAGAGTATCGTTTCCGGAAAACCCGAGCGAAAAATTGTTTCGTGATGCACCGGCATCTTCACAAGTGCCCCTGAAGCAGTGACGACTGGCCCAACGAGACCTAGTTCATTAGCCACAGGAAGGACGTCCCGATATCGGCGACCGGTCGCTAACATCACACGTATGCCCGCAGCTTGCGCCTTCTGTACAGCTTGCTTCGCTGCTGCTGTGACTTCGTGCCGCCTATCTGTAACTGTGCCGTCTACATCAAGCACCAGAAGTTTAATTGGTTGGGGCACGTTGTTTACTCGTATAAAAAAACGACGGAAAACACAGATGATCGATCTGACGATTCAGATATCATAGAGAAGGAGCACACATGACAACTAACACCCCAGACATTCCATTCACACCAGTTCTTTCTGCTGGTGATATACCGGCTGGTGAAGGCCGAACGTTCGAAGTTGCAGGACGACTCATCGCGGTCTTTTTCGATGGTGAATCTTACCATGCAATGGACGATCTCTGCCCACATATGGGCGCATCACTTGGCTCCGGACCTATCGTTGAAGGTGTCGTCACCTGCCCTTGGCATGCATGGCGATTTCAGACATGCGATGGTGCTTGGTGTGATAATCCCGCTCTCAAGGTTGATGTTTTCCCAGTACGAGTTGTCGACAGCAAGGTCGAAGTGCAGGTGCCAGAGAGCGAATCTGTCGACTAAAACTCTTCCGTTTCCTTTGAATTGCCCTCCTAACAATATTAAACAACCAGAGCTTTCTGAGCCTCGACTTACTTGAGGGTTATTGATTGTCCCGGTACAAACACCTGCGGCTCAGCGACACCACCGTCACGAACGCAGCTCGCCCATGCCTCTACG
>DONH01000135.1 GCA_003509235.1 Planctomycetaceae bacterium | reverse complement strand
TATCGAGTTCAGCACAACAACGCCCGTGGACCAATGAAAGGTGGTCTGCGATACCACTCTCAAGTTGACCTTGATGAAATTCGAGCACTCGCGTCACTGATGACCTGGAAGACAGCCGTCGTAAATATTCCGTACGGAGGCGCCAAAGGAGGTATCGCACTCGACCCTACATCACTTTCCACTCGAGAGCTGGAACGTGTCACCAGACGTTTTGTTGACAACGTCCACGACCTCATTGGGCCTGATGTTGATATTCCAGCACCCGACATGGGAACCTCGTCAGAGGTCATGGCATGGATTATGAATCAGTATGATAAAAGGCATGGTTTCTCTCCGGCATGTGTTACGGGCAAGCCGGTGGAATATCATGGGCTGCCCGGTCGTGAAGAAGCCACTGGTCGTGGCGTCGGGCTTCTCACCTTAAAACTTCTCAGCCGTCTTGGTAGAAAAATACCTGGCACGCGGGTCGCGATACAAGGTTTCGGTAATGTCGGCACGCACACAGCAAAGTTTCTCCGTGATGCGGAATGTCGAATTATTGCTGTGGGTGACGCGACCGCAAACTTTCACAGCGAAAAAGGGCTCGATGTGCTTGAGATGATCCGATACGTCCACAGGAATGGTGGTGCGTTGGCTGGTTACAAAGGAGGAGATGCTATTTCTCACCAGGAACTTCTTTTCTGCAACTGCGACGTCTTGATTCCAGCCGCCCTCGGAGGCGTTCTGACAAGCGAAAATGCTGGTCACATCAAAGCACCCATTGTTATTGAAGCAGCAAATGCACCGACGAATGCTGCCGCTGACACCTTCTTCGACGAGATCGGAGTCACGGTGCTCCCAGACATCTTGTGTAACGCAGGTGGTGTAACTGCAAGTTGGTTTGAGTGGGTACAAAACCGTCAACATTATCAATGGGGAATGAATCGAGTTCGGCAAGAACTGGACCGTATTCTTGGTGAAGCCTTCGAGCAGGTCTGGCAACTCGCCTCAACAAGAAAGGTATCTCTACGAACAGCGGCTTTTATGCTCGGAGTCGGAAGAGTGCATCGCGCAACTGCTCTTGGAGGCATTGAATAGACCCTACGACATCCCCGCCGAGGCCAGCTATCTGAAGTAATTCTGGGACGCTGAAGGCTACGTTCTAAAGAATGTCATAGGTGAGCTGTAGCAGACCCGGACTTCTCATTCACTGCAGGCCGATACCAGGAACCACGCAACCAACTGCTGATAAGTTCAATCTGCTCACTTGTTAAGGCTGGCAGACCACCTTCAGATGCCACACCGAATCGTGGCATCCGATCGTTGGTATCTGGATAAAATCGTTGATGGGTTGGATCAGAGATGATGCCTACTACCCACTCTTTAGAACCCCATCCGTTCAAGTCGGGAGCATAACCAAACTCCGTCTCATTCTCTCGATACGGATGGCAACTTCCACAGCGATCGATATCAGCAATCAATTCCCGTCCTCGTTCGACGAGCTTCGTGCTTTCGGTGCCCTTGAGCAGGCCAGCCTCTTCAACAAGAGCGAACACAACGGCTTCTTTATCGGCATGCGTCCAGACATCTTTGTCCATGAAATCTTCTGAAACGAATGACACCATGTCGCCTTCACTATGCGCTGTGTTCCCAAAATAAGCAGCGCTGGCGACCTGCTTGGGATCAAGCAGTCCTCGCACCCAAGACTCTCCTCCGAATTCAAAAAGATTTGCAGCAGACCCTTTTGCAAAAACCTGCTCGGCACTTTCTATAGAAGGATCAACATGTGCATGACAACTTGCACAGTGCTGTGCGAATAATCTCGGCCCTTGCGTCAGCGGATCACTACGCACCAACGAAAGTGCTCCAGTAGGTGGAATTTTTTCAGGGCGTCCTGCGAGCTCTATTGCTCGATCAGCATCAATCCCAGCCTGCTTCACAGCACTCAAAAACGCCTCAGAACGACGAATGGCTTCAAGCTTATGACGCCTGTTCTCGAAATCCGTTATTTTCTTTTCATTATGTCCGAGTGCCGCTGCAATTTTCTTGCTATCCCCTCCCGTTGAGTCGAGTAGCTTTTCAACGTCTGCAAAGGCAGATCGGTCCGCCCAGAGCGCGTAATAATCTTCGTGCACCGCCATGGCTGTCAAAAGGCCGGCTCCTGCCAAAATTGCGACTGTAAAAACTACATTAAAACGATGGCCTAGTTTCCATTGCCCCAAAATTGGCATAAGAAACATCACACCCAACGTTGCTCCGGGCACGACGATCGCTCCAAGAAATTCACCCGTCGCCCCCCAGCCCTCAAAAACCTTGAGAAACTGAAACAGAAAAAGAAAATACCATTCCGGTCGAGCGGCAGCGTACGGTTCGGAAGGATCAGCCGGCGCACCAAGTTCTGCTCCAAGATGCCCGGAAACGATCGGTTCCCCCGCAAGAATTGCTCGCAACGCTGGCAAGAGAATCACTCCTAGCACAACTGCCATAACAGCAAGCATTGCAACCGCGTCTTTGAGCACCTGATCCGGCCAAAACATTGCATCGGGCTGAGTGACTGGTTGCTTGGCGTGCAGGCCATGTTTACGAAACAACGAAAGATGTAAGACAAGAAAGAGAACCAACGTTGCCGGTAAAAATCCCGCATGCAATGCAAAGAACCTGGTGAGTGTGTGGTGGCCATAGTCAGGCCCCCCTACAACAAGCTGCTGGATTGATGGCCCTATCAATGGTACGAGACCAGCCAAATTGGTCGCAACGCGAGTCGCCCAATACCCTTTCTGGTCCCACGGCAAAAGGTATCCCGTAAGAGCCATGCCAAGAACCAGCGTCATCAATACTAGTCCTAACCAAAAGTTCACTTCACGCGGAGCTCGATACGCTCCGTCAATCACAACCTGCATGACATGGAGCGCCAACAAGACAATCATTGCCTGGGCCATCACGTGATGAATGCCTCGAAGGAGCCAGCCTCCTGTCATCTCGTGCTGAATGAAATAAACGCTCTCCCAGGCAGTCTGTGCGCTGGCTGAGTAACTCGCCCAGAGCACCAAGCCGGTAATAACCTGTGTCATAAAAGCGAAAACAAGCGTGCTTCCCCATACATAACGCCAACGAGCCCCGCCCGGAACTCGCTCGTAAAGTGCACTTTCAAGAAGGGCTCGATAGCCCGTTCTGCTATCAAGCCAATTACCAAGTCCGCAAACTGCCACATTGCCATCCGACGATGTGTCAGGACTTTGGGTGCCTGTCATTTCCGAGCCACCTTCTCTTCAGTGCCTGAATAAAAATTCTGCCACTTTACGGACACCGCACCCGACTTGCTAACCTCACATTCAAGACTGTCCATTGATCGAGGACTTGGACTTGGTGCAACAATACCACCGTCAAGAGTAAAGCTACTGTTATGACATGGGCAGCGAAAACAACCTGCTGCCTCATCTAATTCAACAAAGCATCCGGCATGAGGGCATGTCGCGGACAGCGCCTCTACGCGATCGCTCCCCTCGTCTCTTTTTACATAAACGGCTCCAATCGGTTCGGCTTTAAATCCTGTCCACGCATCAACTCGATCAGCGATCACTGGAAATTGACGAGGCTGACCATCTGCCGGAACATTCGTTAGATCAGTCAGTGGGAGGAATGAAGCCGCACCCGATGAGCGACGCAGAGGATCAAGTAACGCCCACAGTGCTGCACCAAAAGGCGGAAGTGTGGCGAGGCCTCCGCACAGCATCGCCAAAGCACCTGTCAAAAAGCTACGCCGCTTTGTCTTCTCGCCAGCTGGTTCTTGATGTGATTCCGCAGTCACGCCTGGAACTCCCTTTTGAATTCTTTTTATTTTCAAGAATGTCGGTGAGGATACACCATTACAGTCAGCCTATGCTTTTGTTGCACTAGTATTGACCGAATCATCCAAAGTATTGACCGAATCATCCAACAGAAACTTTCCAAACGTAACGAGTTCACGCCGGTTGGAGAGCATGCCACGCGGCGTCGACAGCTTCTGTCACCTGTTTCTCAATCTCGTCGAATGCCCCTGTGGTAATCGCCCCGGCAGCTGCTTTATGGCCGCCGCCACCAAAGTGCCCGGCAAGGGCACTGCAATCAGCAGCACCACGACTTCGAAAGCTGAGCTTCACCCTCTTATCAGGCTGCTCAATCATGATTGCGGCAACCTGTGTTCCCTTCACCGCAAGGGTCAAGTTGATAAGATCCTCGGTGTCAGCCGGTGAGGCACCGACCTCTTTGATATCAGACTGTCGAACTGTCGAAAGGATACAGTTGCCGTCGTTAAAGGTCCGTGCTCCGGCAAGGGTTCGACCAACGAGGTGTAGTCTAGCAAGCGTATCTTGCTCAAAAAGCTCTCGGTAAATGAATGGCGGACTCGCGCCGGCATCAACAAGACGAGCAGCCACACGGAATGTCTCACCGT
>DONH01000238.1 GCA_003509235.1 Planctomycetaceae bacterium | reverse complement strand
AAAAACACTCGAACAGGCTACATTTGCGGCCGCTGCCCAAGGAGATACTCGTGCACTAGAAGAAGCTTTTCGTTGGGCCACAAATGCTCGTCTTGCATTCGACAACAAACTGCCCAAGTCAGTCATACCAGCCATTAACTGGTCAGAAAAACAACTCCCGAGTCTCTCTCTCAGACTCCTTTCGACTGCTGCGGCAGTACGTGCTGAACAAGGTAATATCCAAGAAGCTGCTCGATTTGTGCTCAAACTGAATCAACGTATCTCAAACAGCGAACTTGCCTTGGGGCGATGCGGGGCATACTCGAGATACACAGCCGCATTAATTGCATACGCTGGGGGCAACAATGGTCGAGGAGATGCCGAATATGCAAAGGCCTTGACTCTTGCTCGAGGATGCTCGGCAAGGCTGTTTCAAACCCAGCTTTTTACTGATGCGCTCGTTCGCGGGGAATCATCGTACTCTGACCGGGAGGCAAGTAACCTTTTTGAAGTTTTGCTTGCTGACCCTCTGCCGCTTGCCATCCAGACAGATCCACTGGATGCCATTGCTGTAATTTCAACGGATCGAACGTCTGCTTTTGCGGCATGGCTTGCGGTAGCACAAAAGATCTTTCTCACCAATAGTCGTGGTGATGAAGCCTGGCTCGATGCGATTGAACATCAACGACGAAACAGCTGGCTCACTAATCAGGCACTAGGTGGCCGTCGGGATAATCTCCTCAAAATACTTGCTGCTACAACCAGAAATAGTGATGAGCTAACGACATTTCGAAAAAACATATTGGCTCGCTACCCAGACGTGGCAACGAACCTGAGTGAAACAAATGCAGTACGTTTGTTACTACGAAAGTCGTTGTGGGAATCCAGACTCATGCCTCGTGACACCCCATTCCCTGCTCCCCCAGAAGCATGGAGTGACTTCGTCACAAGAAGCCAGACACTAGAGAATCAGATCAATTTCATTGCTGCGGGAAGAAATGTTGTCCCACTTCAATTTCCACCACTTTTAGAAACTACAGAAATCCGCAAACGACTCGTCGGCAAACAACGCCTACTCACATTTACGTGGACAAACATGGGGTTGTTTGCAAGTCTGGAGGCACCAAAACAAGCTGCCTCTTGGAGAGTGAAGCGGCCTGACGACGTTCGTAAAACAATTATTGCAATGGCGCGGTCACTTAGTCTCTATCACCCTCTTCGGCCTGTTGAAACTGCTAGGTTAGATAGCGAAGAATGGCAGGCTCATTCTAAGTCACTGACCACTTTGCTATTTGAAGATTCAGCAGTTTCACTGCAACGCCATCAAGAATTTGATGAACTTATAATCGTGCCGGACGGATTGTTGTGGTACCTTCCGTTTGAATTACTTCCCATAACTACCGAAGAAAAAAATCCTGGTGATGAAATTGTCCTGCGGCTGAAGGATGTCTGCCAGATCCGATACTCACCAACTCGCAGCCTTGCTGTTGGGACTCGGCATACGGCAACGACATCGCAACTTACAGCTGTACAGGCCAACGTGACGTGCCGAAACAACTCACCTGAACAAGCTATTGCATTACTTGACCGGATTGATACCGCTATCGATGATGCTGTTTTCCTGAACTCACAGACAACGAAAATCCCAGTCAGCATCTCTGCTTCATTAGCAGACACACTCGTCATTTTCGATGAACTCTCCGCAGATGGCAAAATGAATGACCGACCTCTTATTGCTGCGGATGCTGGACGGCCAGGCATGTCTTTTAAAGATTGGCTAGCTCCTCCTTATAAGGCAGCACGGTGTGCTGTACTAACGGGCTTGCAGACACAGGCTTCCGGAGGCCTCTCTCAATCTACCGAACGACCAGGCAGTGATCTTTTCATGACTGCCATGGATCTTGTGGCAACTGGGACCGAAACTGCCGTCATAAGCCGATGGAATGTTGGGGGCCGTACAGCAATAGACCTCGGCATTGAATTTATAAAAGACCGTCAACGCGAAACGTTACGTGACACTCCGCTTCCAGCCGCAGCGAGTTGGCAACGAGCGGTTGACCTAGTCACCGCAGAACAGCCTGATTTCAATCGAGAACCAAGAATCAAAATTACCAATTCTGTCATCCCTCAAAATGCAAAGCATCCCTTCTTCTGGGCAGGCTTTACATTAATTGATTGCGGCGTCTTGAACGGAACGGCAGATTCCACCAGAAGCCAAGCGGAAGCAGCCAAATGACGCCGTGTGCTTATGGCTTTCTGGTTACTGAATCGTCTCCTTCTCTGACGTCATTCGCTTTCATTGTCGGAGTCACGGCAGTAGCTGCGGCAATTAATTCTGTAGCGGGTGGGGGGAGAATTCTCACTTTCTCAGCACTGACTGTAATCCTGCCCGCAGACCCATCTCGGCTTGTCATCGCCAATGCCACGAGCACCGTAGGGCTATGGCCTGGCACATTGTCGGCGGCTTGGGATTACCGTCACCAACGCACTGGCCAACCGAAATGGTCACTCTGGCTCTTAATTCCCAGTATTGTGGGGAGTGTTCTGGGAACAATCCTCGTTCTTATCTTGCCAACAACGTACTTCGATTCGATTGTTCCCTTGCTTATTTTTGCAGCGGCGACTCTCTTCGCTGTTCAGCCATACCTGTCGAAACAACTATCTAAAAAAATTGATACTGAGAAACGGCACTACATCGATAAACCCGAGATAAAAGCATTACTACGTGCGGCAACACTTCAGTTTTTCATTGGTATATACGGCGGGTATTTTGGTGCCGGCAATGGAATACTCATGCTCGCTGCACTCGGTGGCCTTGGCCTTGGAGACACCCATCAACTCAATGGATTCAAAAACTTGCTTGCAATGGTTATTAACGCATGCGCCGCACTTACTTTCACATTAACCAGTTTTACAAGTAATCCGGTTGTTGCATGGCCTGAGGCTGGAATTATGGCTGTCGCCGCGATAATTGGTGGTCTCATTGGAGGACGACTCGCTCGCCAATTTCATCCGAATACAATTCGAAAATGTGTTGTAGTGATCGGTTATGGATTAGCTGGCTATTATTTTTTAGTGTAACCTCAGCCGATTATTCCACGTAAATAACCAAAACGCTAAAACAAATGATTGTATCTTCTGAAAATCTTTCGAAGTCCTACGGCACGTTCCGTGCACTTACAGATTGCAACATACGTGTGGAGTCGGGTGAAGTGTTTGGACT
>DONH01000369.1 GCA_003509235.1 Planctomycetaceae bacterium | reverse complement strand
TATGATTGGCCCGGAGCGGTGGGATACGCCGTATATGTTTGATGGACTGTTTGATAAGCCTCGTAGTCATCACAAGATGTCCCACAATCAAACGACAATGATAGATGACTTATTAAAGGTTGATCGATTTCATATGGAGCAATATGTCTATTTGATTCAGCGAATGATGAATATTCAAGATGCAGATGGTGCAACACTGCTCGACAATACGCTTTTCACATTCGGCTCCGGTCTTGGTGATGGCTCAACACACCAGTACAACGATCTACCAATCATCGTTGCAGGTGGTGGTAACCGAACAACGCGGGGTATGCATTTTCATATGAGCGAGGGCACGCCGCTGGCAAATCTGTGGCTGACACAAGCACAAATGATGGGAGTGCCGATCGATACCTTTGCAGACAGTACTGATGTGATACGTGGTTATGTAAACGGGTAAGATGGGTTAGCCATTCTTTGCTACGAGTAGACTCTTTTCATTTTTGGATTGCGTTCTTGTCGCAAGCAGACCTTAGTTTTTATTTTGTTGGTATATCTGAGAAGGACTCGGGTTTGCTGAGAGTTCCAAACAGGTGGCCACCAACATCGTCGTGCTGCCAGGTGCCCGTGTATCGATTGTTATGGACAAGAACTCGAGACGAAAATGTCCCCATTCCTGGCAACGTCACTTTTTCGAGTGTGATGACTGGTGTTGTTCCAGCCCAACGGATCACGACAGGAACGGGAAGAGTGACATCAATATCCCGGTACTGTATTCGGGATGTGAGCAGCCAGTAGTCACCGCTTACATGGGATGCTGACGTGATTGTGTATTCGTCTTGCTTTGGAGGTTCGTTTTCAGAGCCTTTTTTATCAGTTGTAAACTGTCCGCGAAATGTAATATGTGTTAGAAATTTTTGTAGCCTCTCGTTGAGTCTGTTTCTGTAGTCAGATGTTTCTGATTTAAGACTATCGGGGCTATCAGTAGCGTGACGTTCGTGAGCAGTCACTTCTTGAGGCGATGGCGGATTATTGCCAAGTATGTTTGTGCATAGGAAAGTAAGAATCAGGCACGTAGTCACGAAAGAACAGGACGTGCTTTTTGAAAATAGAATAGAAGTCACTCGAAATATTTCCCTATAGATTTGTAAAATTCAAAATACAAACAGTAGTACTAGTCTCAGTCGAGAAATCACGCTGCTTTAGAATGGCTTTTTTATTTGACTGACGTGACAACATGTTGCAGGTTTTCTGAATAATCATCCCCAACAAATACGGCGACACTCAAGCCAGTGTTTCTAAGGTCCGAAGGTATCGGAAAGGCTACTTCCGTCTTCCCTGCACCACTGACATCAATAATTTTTCGTTCAAGTCGCTCTCCATCTTGCTTCAATGTTACGTGGATCTGCTGCACTTCCAATTGTTTTGGGATCGTGTGTTCGATGAGTACTGAGACGCCGTCAATGGTTCGCTTGGGAATAACTTTGATGAGTTTTTGTTTCTTCTTTTTCGTTGGTTTGTTCTTGCGGCGTGCTGCTCGACGTGCGTTCGATTCTTCTTGTGATTTGTCAACATAGGCTCGGCGAGTGGCTTCATCTTCTCGGCCTTTAAACGCAACGAGGGCGGGGTCACTTGTTTCTTCCATCCAATTTTTGAGCTTATTTCTCATGTCATCGAGCACCACCTTATGAGATTTTGAGGTAATGAGATTGATAAGGCAGTCAGGGTCTTCTTGTACGTTGTAGAGTTCTTCAACAACCCGGTGCTCAAAAAGATCAAGTCGTTTTTGAATTGACTCTGAAGTGGGAGCAAGCTCCTTCATGCGTTTGTAGGTCTTGGTGCCCTGGGTGGCTGTACGCATGATATCTTCACCATCTGACCACGGGTTAAATAGGTATAAATACTCTGGCGTTTCAACACCGCGCATTGGGTGCCGATTCCCACCGGCGTTCTCGTTGTACTCTTTAAACACAGCCGTGCGACCTTGCTGCGACTTGCCTTGAAGAAGTGGTTCGAATGACGTGCCTTGTAGCCCGTCCGGATGCGGTGCATGAACCATATCACAAAAAGTCGGCAGAAAGTCGATAGCGGAAACCATATGACGGTCATCTACTGCTCCGGGCTGCGTGACACCCGGCCAACGAATGATGAGTGGTGTCCGAGTACTGTGGTGGTAGAGTTGGGTTTTTGCAAAAGGAAGCGGCATGCCATGGTCTGAGAGAAAAACAACAATTGTGTTTTCTTTTTCACCTGAGGCATTGAGGGCATCGAGAATTGCTCCAAGCGCATCGTCAGCACGTCTGACAGATGTGTAGTAAAGAGCCAGTTCCTCTCGAACAACAGGGTCATCGAATAGAAATCCCGGAATTGGTGCTTCTTCTGGTGAATATATCTTTGAAACACCGTGTGGGTCACCCTTGAACCAGAATGGTTTGTGCGGGTCTGAGATATTGATGTTGATCGCAAACGGTTTGTTCACCTGTTTTGCGAGGGCGATACCACGTTTTAGGCTTGCTCCATATGAGGCAACATCTTTGATGTGTTCTTTTGAGCCATCTTCATTGATTGTGAGGTCGACATCCCATCGATACGGCTGGAACGGAGTGGAGTGACTGACCTTTCCGCGGATGGCAGCAAAGTATCCTGCTTTCTGCATAATATCGCAAAAAACAGGGTACT
>DONH01000270.1 GCA_003509235.1 Planctomycetaceae bacterium | reverse complement strand
GTCATCCCTCCGCCAAATGTCACTGGGGCCCTTCACCTAGGACATGCCTTGAACAATACGCTTCAAGATATCCTTGTGCGCGCAAAACGAATGCAGGGGTTCATCGCGCTTTGGATACCCGGAACAGATCATGCCGGAATTGCCACACAGGCTGTTGTCGAGCGCCGGCTACTGGAAGAAGAAGGAGTCTCACGGCATGATCTCGGGCGCGAAAAACTGGTGGAACGCATCTGGGCCTGGAAGGCACAATACGAGAAACGAATTCTTGGGCAGTTGCGTGATATTGGGGCAAGTTGTGATTGGGATAGAACCCGGTTCACTCTCGATGCCCAATGTGAAAAAGCCGTACGGGAAACCTTCTTCCGTCTTTTCAAAAAAGGTCTCGTGCGCCGTGGCAAGCGATTGGTGAACTGGGATACATTCCTCCAGACTGCTGTGAGCGACGATGAAGTTTTTCATGAAGAAATCAAAGGACATTTCTGGCATATACGGTATGAGGTGATTAATCCAAAACCTCGCGAACCCACCGAAGTCATTGTTGCAACCACACGGCCTGAGACGCTCCTCGGTGATACTGCCGTAGCAGTTCATCCGAACCCGGCGGCAGCTATGCAGTCGCTTCTAGGTGAGCTTCACGAAAAACTGGAACACGCACCAGATAAAGAAAAGGACGATATTCAATCAGCTATTAAATCGCTTCAAACCCGCTCCAAAACTGTACTTGCACGCCTCGAATTGCTTGCACAGATGGCTCAGGATGGTCGGCATGTTGAATTACCTCTCTTGGGGCGAGCCATTCCGTTGATTACCGACGAATGGGCGAAACCAGAAATGGGCTCAGGCTGTGTAAAAATCACCCCAGCTCATGATCCAAACGATTACGACGTCGGCATCCGACACCAGTTGCCAATGATTAACATCCTTCACCCGGATGGTACATTAAACACAGCGGCTGGACCGTACGAAGGCCTGCCAATGAAGCAAGCGCGTGGGCGTGTTGTCAGTGATCTTGAAACAGCTGGCAATCTTTTAGAGGTCGAAGATCGAGTCATTGAATTGGCCCACTCCGACAGGTCGAAAACGCCAATCGAACCCTTTCTGGCGGATCAATGGTTTATCAGTATGGCCGACCTTGCCGAGCCAGCCCTGAAGGTCGTCCGCGAAAAAAAAATCCAGATACACCCCGACCGATATGCAAAAAGTTATCTCGACTGGCTTGGAGAAAAAAGAGATTGGCCAGTCAGTCGTCAACTCTGGTGGGGCCACCAGATACCAATTTGGCATGTTTCCGACATAACACGTGAACAGTTGGAAAATACATTTTCTAACGATCCAGCGGTAGCATGGACTCCTGACCAGGAGGAATCTGACAACACCCATCCCATCGGATGGTTTGTATGTTCAGCAAATGAAAGTCTTGGAGTCGACGCAATCAATGGAAATCCTCTTGTTCGTGATCCCGACGTTCTCGACACCTGGTTTTCATCGGCACTCTGGCCGCATTCGACTCTTGGATGGCCGACAGAAACCAAATTACTGAAGCATTTTTATCCCACGACCACGTTGGTTACGAGCCGGGATATCATCACCCTCTGGGTGGCCCGAATGGTCATTCTTGGAATTTTTAATACTGGTGAAATACCATTTCATCATGTTTCGATTCATCCAAAGATTCTCGACCGTTATGGCGAGACAATGAGTAAAAGTAAAGGGAATGGCGTTGATCCACTTGATGTCATCTCGCTCCTTGGGGCAGATGCCCTACGCTTCGGAATGGCATCCATGGCAACGGAAACCCAGGATGTACGCATGCCAGTGGAGTTCCAATGCCCGACGTGCACAGCGAGAATTGATCAAACAAATCAGAATCGCACAAAAGCAAGAATCACCTGCCCAAAATGCAGTAAAGACTTTCGGACTCAATGGGCTACCGAAGAATCAGACCTCGCACTTCCGCGTGGAGCCGCCGTAAGCGAACGCTTTGAGGCCGGTCGAAATTTCTCAAATAAACTCTGGAATGCAACACGATTTGTACTCAAGTATCTTCAGGACGAGGCTCTCGCAGAGTCCGCGCCTGACTTGAGCAAGCTCGTAGACTTTCCACTCGAAGATCGCTGGCTGCTAAGTCGTCTGTCGACCGTTGCAACTGAGGTTTCAGAAAACATCGAAAACTACCACTTTGCAGAGGCTGCGCGACTTCTTTACGCATTCGCCTGGGATGAATTCTGTAGTGCCTATCTTGAACTCTGCAAGCCTCGCTTAAACAATCCCGAGCAGAAGAATCAGGCCTGCCACATGCTGCTCCTCGGGCTTGATACCATTCTCAGACTACTCCATCCCATCATGCCGTTCGTGACGGAAGAAATCTGGCAAAATCTTTCACAGCACCATGGACTTCGACAATACCCTTGGGACACGAACCCTATACCGCCCTCTATCATGGTTGCATCATGGCCACGACCACCTGTGACATGGCAAGACCCGGCAACCGAAAACCAGTTTAAAACATTTTTAGAAATTGTTCGCGCCATCCGTGAAATTCGTTCACGGCAAAACATCTCTCCTCGCAAGACCGTTGATGTCAGTATTTGCACACCATCGGACAAAGACGTCTTACTCGACCCTATGAAGTCGGCCATTGAAGCAATGGCCGTGTGCAATGTTGTCGCCTTGGCAAATGAAATTACACCAGTGGCAGGGTCAGCTGAAATCTCGACAGCTGACTGTAATATTTTCATCGATTTAGCTGACCTCATTGATGTCAATGCCGAAATCACACGCCTGCGGCGAGAACTTGAAAAACTCAACAAGGCCGTCAATGCGAAACAAGGCAAACTAAACAATGACAAATTCGTCAGTCATGCTCCTCCGGCAATTGTGCAAAAGGAAAAGGATCAATTAGCTGAATTCGAGGAAACCCGGGAGAAACTGGGGGTCATTCTGAAAGAGCTTCAGAGCCGGGAAAAGGAACTACCAGGTGGCTAGTCAGTCGTTCAAGTGATTTCAAGGAAGGTATGAGGTATCCTTTTAGGACGTGAACCCTTTGATCGGATACGTGAAGGGTTCTTTCTAGTCGACAATATTGGATACAAGAGGTTCGTTATGAGCGTGGAAATGGAACTCGCGCGAATCATCATAAGTGAAGTAAATGATCAGCAGGTTGTCTAGTTGAAAGAGGTTGAGGGAGAGCGAACATTTCCGATTCTGATAGGCCTCTTTGAAGCGACCAGTATCGACCGCAGAGTGAAACACAATGCGACACCGCGTCCCCTCACCC
>DONH01000080.1 GCA_003509235.1 Planctomycetaceae bacterium | reverse complement strand
GCAGACAAATGCTTCAGCAGCATGTATCGATCAGCATGTTGAAGCTGGGCTTGGTGACAGGACTGCGATTGTATGGGTCGGCGAACCCACTGGTGAACGACGAACACTCACCTTTCGTGAACTTAAGGAAGAAGTGAGTAAAGCTGCTTCAGGCTTATTACGCTTAGGTGTGAAACAAGGTGATGTTGTTTCTATCTACATGCCAATGACACCAGAGCTTGTCATTGCAATGTTAGCATGTGCGAGAATCGGTGCAGTGCACTCTGTCATTTTTGGCGGCTTTTCAAGTGAAGCAATTGCAGACCGAAATAACGATGCGCAGGCTGTTGCTGTCATAACTTCTGATGGTGGATGGCGTCGAGGCAGTGCTTTACCACTCAAAGCAAACGTCGACGAAGCTGTCAAGAAGTCGCCCACAGTGAAACACGTTGTTGTTCTTAAGCGCACTGGCCAAGAAGTCACGATGATTGATGGGCGGGACGTGTGGTGGCACGACATGGTTGCAGGTGAATTGGGAGACTTTGCACCAGTCGCAATGGATTCAGAGTCTCCGCTTTTCATTCTGTATACGAGCGGATCAACTGGAAAGCCAAAAGGAATTAAGCACACAACGGCCGGTTATTTGCTGTGGGCGAAAACAACGGCGGAGTGGGTTTTTGATCTACGAGACGATGATTTGTTCTGGTGCACGGCTGATTGTGGCTGGATTACGGGGCACAGTTATGTCACGTACGGCCCGTTAGCGGCTGGCGTCGGGATCCTTATTTATGAAGGGGCACCAGACGCTCCTCACCAAGGCCGCTTCTGGGAGATTATCGAAGAGGAAAAGCCGACTATTTTTTACACAGCACCAACTGCTATTCGGGCATTCATGAAATGGGGCCCCGAACATATTGACGGCAAAGATCTCTCGAGCCTTCGGTTACTTGGCACAGTTGGAGAAGGTATTAATCCCGAAGCATGGATGTGGTATCACGAAACAATAGGAGCTGAACGCTGTCCCATTGTCGATACATGGTGGCAAACAGAGACTGGCGGAATTATGATGAGTCCGCTTCCTGGTTGTATTTCCACGAAACCAGGTAGTTGCACGTTGCCGTTGCCGGGAGTTTATCCAGAAATTGTTGATGCTTCAGGTGATCCAGTTGAACCGGGCGAAGGTGGTTGGCTTGTTATGACAAAGCCCTGGCCAGGAATGCTTCGTGGGATCTGGGGTGATGAAGAACGTTTTGTGGAAACCTATTGGGAACGAGTTCCAGGAAAGTATCTTGCCGGTGATAACGCGCGGCAGGATGAAGATGGCTACTACTGGATTATGGGTCGGATTGACGATGTGCTTAATGTTGCCGGTCATCGGCTCTCGACGATTGAGATTGAAAGTGCGCTGGTAAGTCATCCATCTGTTGCAGAGGCAGCTGCAGTTGGCCGTCCGCATGAGGTCAAAGGTGAAGCCATTGCTGTCTTCGTCACGCTAAAGTCTGGCGAGCCGGATGAAGCATTGAAGAAAGAGTTGCGGCAGCATGTTCGTCAGCAAATAGGTGCGATCGCCTCACCAGACGATGTTCACTTTACGGCAGCCCTGCCAAAGACACGCAGTGGAAAAATCATGCGACGTCTTCTTCGCGATATAGCTTCTGGTCGGGAAACAGTCGGTGATACGACGACACTCGAAGACTATTCAGTCTTAGCAAATCTCCGTAGTAGTGATGAGTAAAAGCCTTTCAGGTCTTCTTTGTTTTTGATCATGCGGGTAGGCCCCCGGGTCCTTCATTGATTTAAAGTGAGGGACGTGCGGTAAAAACGTCCTATAATTAAAGGTCGTAAGACGTTTTGTGCAACAGACATATTCTTTGAGTGAATACCAAGGTTGTGTAGAGAACTTCGGCTGCCCGTTTGAATTAAAAGTATGAAAAATAGGATAAGCGTTCCCCTGCCTTTCCCAATGTGGATTCCACTAATTGCCATTGTTGGTCTTGTGGGCGGGAGCCTTTCTGTTCAGGCGGAATCAAAAAATAGTTCCAAGCCAAAAAATGTTCCCGCGCATATTCAGAGTTTTCTGCAAACCAGTTGTATTGATTGCCATGACGGGCCTGAGGGAGAGGCTGGCTTTGACATAAGGAAAGTTCTGTCAAACGGAATCGATCTTCAAAAAACAAAACATGATCCACCGTGGGTAAGAATCATCGACCGAGTCACGTCAGGTGAAATGCCACCACGTGAAGCAGATCAACCGAACGTAAAAGATCGCAACGAGTTTGTGTCACAAACAAGTCAGTGGTTGCAGAAACATCAGAAGCAGCGGGATCATACCTATGGTCGTGTACGGGCTCGTCGATTGACGCGAATACAGGTCGAGCGTTCGTTGCATGAAATTTTAGGGATTGATATCCCACTGGCTGAAAAATTGCCTGATGAGGGTCGCCCTCGTGGTTTTACAACAGTTGCTGAATATCAGACCATGTCTCATCATCATCTTGCCCGACACCTTGCTGTGGTGGATGAGGCACTCGATGAAGCCTTTCGTCGTGCCCTTGACCCAGGCGATGAGTGTTCTAGAGATCTCGAGCCGCGAGCTATTGCACGCTCGAATCCAAGAAGACGTTGTCGTGAGCCTGAGATGCTGCACGGGCAGGCTGTTGTCTGGTCTTCAACGATGGCTTATTACGGTCGTACTCCAGCTACGGCTGCACCAACTGATGGCTGGTATCAATTCCGCATTAACTGCTCTGGAATCAATGTCCCTCAAACAGATGGCATCTGGACGGCGATCCACTCCGGACCATGTATTTCTACCGCTCCTATTCTCACGGCAGTGGAAGCCTTTAAGGTCAGCGAAACTCCAACAGTAGTGGAATTAGAAACATGGTTGCCGAAAGGGCATATGCTCGAAATCCGGCCTCAAGATAGTACGGTTAAACGCGCTCGTTTTCGTGGCGGTCAGGTTGGCGTTGGCGAAGGAGAACCACAAAATGTTCCTGGTATTGGTATTGATGGAATAGAGATGAGGCAGGTCCATCGGTATACAGTGAAAGACGTACAGCAGAGGCTGTTTGGCTCGGTAGAGCTTGAAGAAACGTCACGCAATCGGTTTGAGCCTGTACCGAAGAAACCACGACAAGTACTTGCCGAGTTGATTCATTCGTTTTCGAAGCGAGCCTTTCGGCGAAATGTAGAGCAAGAAAACATTGTCAATGCGGTAAGCCTTGCCTCGAACATGCTTTCTGAAGGTCGATCCTTCGTTGCGTCGCTACGAGCAGGGTACCGCACAATTCTTTGTAGTCCAGAATTTCTCTATCTCAAAGAAAACCCTGGGCGACTTGATGACTATGCGATTGCCAGCCGTCTGAGCTACTTCCTGACTGGGTGTCCGCCCGATAACACACTTCAAGCACTTGCTGCAACAAACAAGTTAAGTGATGCAGGTGTACGTCGACATCAAGTGGACCGATTGCTTGGATTAGTTGGTAAGAAAAAAATGTCTTACGTGGGAAGAGAGAGTCCTGCGAGACAGTTCATCAAAGACTTTTCAGCGGAATGGCTCGACCTTGATCAGATGGATTTTACTCAGCCGGACCGAAAACTATTTCGGAACTACGATCCCATTGTTCGAATGGCAATGCTTGATGAAACACATGAGTTTCTCGTTGACATGGTGTTGAAAGATCGTCCAGTCAAAAATCTTGTAGCAGCTGACTATACCTATTTGAATAGTCGACTTTGCCGATACTACAAGCTTGAACAAGACGTCGGCCAAGGAATGCAAAAAGTCGATGTTTCAGAAGTTTCTCATAGGGGTGGTTTGCTGACACAAGGGGCAATCTTGAAGGTAACAGCCAACGGCAGTACAACGTCACCAGTTGTCCGAGGTGCGTGGGTAGCCGAGCGGATCTTAGGCATGAAGATTCCACCTCCGCCTGTAGGTGTGCCTGCAATAGAACCCGATATTCGCGGAGCAGTGACTATCAGGCAGAAGCTTGCAAAGCATAGTAATGATGAGTCATGCGCAAGCTGTCATCGTCAGATGGATCCTTTCGGCTTTGCGCTTGAGTCATTCGATCCGGCCGGTCAATGGAGAAGCCATTATTTAGCAGTAAAAAAAGGTAGAGCAAAATTAGGCGTAGAGGTTGATTCTAGTGGTCAGCTACCAGGCGGAAAACATTTCGCGAATATCAAGGAACTCAAATGGGTTCTAGGCTCTCGCCCTGAAAAGATTGCTCGGGGGCTGGCGTCGCATCTCATTGTGTATGGAACAGGTGGCGAACTGTCTTTTTCAGACCGTCAGGCAATCGATCAGATTGTTACAACCGTGCATGAATCGGAGTATGGATTCCGATCCCTCTTAAAATCTGTCGTCACCAGCCCGATTTTTATTGAAAAATAAGGGTGGAGCGGTCATTTTTGCCTTATGACGAGCATAATATGTTTCCAGACGATGACATTGTGAACTAGCAAGCGTTCAGTTCGTAAAATCCTGTGTCCTCATCTCGAAAGTTCCAACAGTATTTTGCAGGAGCATGAAGGTGACATCGCGAGTACATTTTAATTTCCGGCAGCAACTTCATCGACGCACGCTTCTCAAGGGCGTCGGCGTCTCGATGGCGATGCCGTGGCTCTCGGCGATGGACCCATCTTTTGGGTCCTCAATAAAACAGAAGCCGAAACGCTTCGTCGCAATGACTCTTGGTCTGGGTCTACTTGCAGATAATTTGAATCCAATCCAAACAGGCCGCGAGTATAAGCCGTCTGCATACCTCAAAGATTTTCATGATTTGAGAAATGATTTCACAGTCATTTCAGGATCATCCCATCCGGGTGTTGGAGGTGGGCATCGTGCAGAATCAAGCATTCTTTCTGCTGCACCGATGTCGGCAGGAATACCTTCTGGTAACACGATATCAGTTGATCAGTTGTTAGCGAAACATCTTGGTCACGAAACACGATTTCCTTCACTTGTTCTGGCATTGTCGGGAAGCAACAGCCCGTCGTACACAGAAAATGGCTCGATGATTCCAGCAGAGTCGTCGCCTGCAAACCTTTTTACAAAACTTTTTATCGCGGATACACCAACTGACAGGCGTCACCAAATGTATCGTGCTCGCGAAGGTCGCAGTATTATGGATGTCGTTGCAGATGATACCCGTTCTCTGAAGCGACGCGTGGGTGTTGGTGACCGAGATAGACTTGATGCATATTTCACAAGTGTTCGAGATCTTGAAAAAAGATTAGCGTCAAGTGAGGCATGGGTAAATAAACCAAAGCCAATAGTGAAGGCCTCGAAACCCCTAGATATTGCAAATCCAAATGACTTTATCGCTCGGCAGCGGCTCATGAGTGACATGATTCGTTTGGCTCTTTCAACAGATTCGTCCCGATATGTCGTGTGCCACTTTGGTAGTGGATCAGGCGTTGTGCCACTCGACGGTGTCGAAGAGGGGTATCACACACTCAG
>DONH01000266.1 GCA_003509235.1 Planctomycetaceae bacterium | reverse complement strand
GGCAATTTCCACTGAAATGTTTGAGAACAGGCATGCGCGCTTCAGCACAGACTCGTTGTATCAAACTTTCACCACCACGAGGAATTGCGAGATCAATCAGGTTGTCAAACTGGAGGAAGGCACCAACAGCCTCACGATCTGCAATGTCAACGAGTTGAACGCAATCAGTTGGGAGGCCATTTGCAGTGATCGCCTGACGAATACTTTCAATAATTCTTTTGCTTGAGTGAGCCGCTTCCTTTCCTCCTCGTAAAATGACAGCGTTTCCAGAGGCCAGTGCGACTGCAGCGGCATCCGCAGTGACGTTTGGGCGCGATTCATAAACAAAAAATATGACACCGAGGGGAACACGCACCTTACGAACCTCAAGCCCATTTGGTCGTGTTGACGTCTCAATCAATTCACCGACTGGGTCTGGTAGATCAGCTACTGCTTCGACTCCAGTGGCAATGCTTTCAATTCGCTGGCTATCGAGACGAAGCCTGTCTGTGGCAGCTTCTGTGAGGCCAAACCCGGGTGCTGCGGCGAGATCCTGAAGGTTGGCCTCCAAGATGTCGGCCTCATCCTTCCGGATTGTATTCGCAGCAGCCCGAAGGCACGCCGCTCGCTGCTGGCCTGAGATTGTTGCTAACTGTATCGCGGCCGCACGACTCTTTTCAGCAGTATGACGGCAATGATCGTAAATCTTGATATTCGAATCTGTTGTACTGTCTGGCATGAGGCGGCTCTTTATGAAGAAAAAGAAAGTTTATGCGCAGGTGTGGATATTTCTCCTGTAATGGTACGCTACCAAATACCATAGGTCTTGGTCAGCACACAGGACCAAAGACCAGTGTACGTCGAATTACACCGGCATGGAGGAGGTTGTTTATGGTTACTTATAGTCGTCGATCTTTTATTTCATCGGCTGCTGCAGGTGTTGCAGGAATTTCTGTCACCCATGCAGCTGCACCAGTACCCCCCAAATTTAGTCTTGGAATTCAAGCATTCTCGTTGAGAAAATATTCGCTTGATGACGCTTTACGTCATACGAAAGAGTTAGGTTTTGACGCGATTGAATTCTATCCAAAAATGTTTTCAGTGACGGATAGCCAGTCACAAATCAAAACAGTGTTGCAGAAGGTAAAAGATCAGGGGCTGACAATTTCGGCCCATGGTGTAAATAAATTCACTGCAGACAGGGAAGCTAATCGAAAAGTTTTTTCCTTTGCAAAACAGGCTGGAATAAAAATTCTGACAGCGGATCCATCAGCAGATTCCTTTGATAATCTTGAGGAACTTGTTCAGGAATTCGATATTCGTATCGCTATTCATAATCACGGACCAGGTCATCGCTACAGCAAAGTCCTTGACGTTTTACGAGCTATTGAAAATCGGGATCAACGCATTGGAGCGTGTGCTGATCTTGGGCACTACATTCGTTCAGCTGAACGTCCGGTCGAAGTGATACGGCTTTTAAAAGGCAGGTTGTACGGCATCCACCTCAAAGACTTTGCTGAAATGCAGAAAAAAACAGAGGGTGTTATTTTAGGACAAGGTCATCTTGACGTCTTGGCTGTATTCGTTGCGCTCGATAGGGTTGGGTTTCCAGAAGATGGTGCGCTTTCTCTGGAATATGAGAAAAACCCAGAAAATCCCCTGAATGACATTCGGCAGTGTGTCGCCATTGCCCGCAAAGCAATGGCTTCATAACTGCGACTCGGTTGTTCTGCTTGATGCGTAGGCAGCGAGAGCAAGTCGCACGGTTGCCACGTCATGCACTCGTAAGATGTGGATGCCCTGGTCAGCTAGACTGCAGGCTGTTGCAGCAGTTGCGATATCACGTTCGTGTAAAGATGCTTCTTTGTGGAGCGTCTGTTTCACTAATTTACCAAGAAACCCTTTGCGGGAATGGCCGATTAGAATTGGGCATTTGAGGTCAAGAAATTTTGATGCATGTTTCATCAGTTCGATATTATGACTGTGTGTTTTTCCAAAGCCGATACCCGGATCAAGACATATTGATTCAAGGGCGATGCCAGCCGAAAGCAAAGAGTTCTTTCGATCTTCTAGATAATTATGAATTTCTTCTACGACGTTTTCATACGTCGGGTTGATCTGCATTGTTTTTGGGGTGCCTTGCATATGCATGGCACAAATTCCGGCACCAGTTTCACTTGCAATTTGGATCATTGCGGGGTCGCCCTCAAGGCCTGTGACGTCGTTGATTATCTCAGCACCATTCTCTAATGCGCGTTTTGCCACATAAGCCTTGGAAGTATCGATAGATATGGGGCAGTCCGATTCATGTGAAAGAATCCGGACCACTTCTCCGACTCGCCGCCATTCCTCCTCAGGATCGACTGGATCTGAGAAAGGCCGAGTACTCTCTCCACCGATGTCTAGAATGGCAGCGCCAGCCTCAATGAGGGACAGCCCATGCGCTACCGCAGTTCTGGTCTGTGACCACAGACCGCCATCAGAGAAGCTATCCGGCGTAGTATTGACGATCCCCATTAACAGTGGCAATTCGTTAGATCTGGGAAGACGCACACTCCGTGTACGAAGTTGCCACTCAGCAGGATCAGCAACATGTGGCTTCATCACCACGGTTCTTCCATGAGTCCAACAATTTGCTGCGACATTTTAACAATGCCCTCTTGCTGGGTGCTGACTACGGATCGACCATATTCCGGAACGAGTGCAGCTGCCTGACCAACATCAACACTTGCCGCAGGCACTGGGATGGAGCCCGAAGCTAGAACGGCTCCACCTCGGTCAGCCCAGGTGACAAGAACTTGTAGATTCATTTCAACCATTCTCGATTGATCTGTTGGGCTCTCGACCATCATGCGTTTGGTGTCTGCAACAATGCGACCGGTTAAAATGCTGTCAGCCCCAGCACTATCAACAACCTTAAACGGTGTCCTCTTCTCAATTTCTTTACAGACGGCCTCAGTTAGACGCTCACCAATATCGAGAGCAGGCGTCATACGAAAGCTGTCACATTGAAAGAGTGGTACATAGATTGTGCGAACATTTGTCGCATAAAGAGTGCTGTTCCCAAACTGATATGCAGCACACCCCACGACTCCCGGCAGAAAGCACGTAAGCCCGTACAAAACTTTCCGGCGATTGATTGATGGGACCATTGTGAACCTCACCTCAGTGGCTGATTTTCACCAGTACTGTCCTGGCTGGCAATAACGGTGTCGGCTTCAGCCATGGCATCAAGTTCAGCCTCTTTCAGAGAATCTGGGTTCAAGAAAGCTGTAAGAGTTGGCCAAGGATTGTCATTGAAATCATCGAGTCCTGCGATGCTTTCGAGTTGCTTTCGTGCACGTTGAGCAAGCATGGTCTTTGGGTAGTCTTGGGCAATAAGTGCGTAGTAGATACGAGCAGAAGAATAGTGTTTTCCTTTTGCATAAAACTCAGCCCTCTTCCAGTGACGAAGGGCCTGCTGGGCTGCAATTTCAGCACGTGTTCGAACAACGCGTTCCTCTTCGTCGCTACCCAATTGATGTGGGAATTGGACAAGAATCTGGTCTGCTAAGATTTCTGCCTCATCGAGCATGCCTCCCTCGTATGCCGGGCCTTGATACGCCCGAAGTTTTGCTTGGAGTGCAAATAGATGGGCCGGCATCAGAAATTCGCTGTCTGGGTACTCTGTCCGCAGAACTGAATAAAAGTAATCGGCGTCAAGCCATTCTCCCTTAAGGAAATGGGCATTTGCTTGTGCCATTAGGCTATCGTCAGCAAGTGATCCACGGGGATCATTCAGTTGAACATGTTCATATGCTTTGAGAGCTCTTCCTCGTGTGTCAAAGAGAGGACGACTTCGATTAATCAAATTTGGTATCAAGAGTGGAACGTGCTGCTTTTCATCAAGTGCCAACCAGTACTGCGCGATCACAAACTGTCGTTTGGCTATACGATCAAGGTACCGAGTATTAGGGTACTTTTTCACAAGGGAATCGTACTGATCCTCCGCTTTTGGATACTGGTCAGTAAAAAAAAGACATTCACCAATCTGCCACATGGCATCTTCTTCGATAGCAGAATCCGGCCATCGGTCAACAACTCGATAATACTGTTTCAGAGCAGCTTTGTATTCTTTCTGAACAAACAGATCATCACCCTTGGCGAGAGCATCTTTCGCTACTGACTCATTCGGTCCACGACCAACCAGTTTCTTGAAACGCCGATTTATTGTTTCACCCTTCAACGCATTCCAACCAAAATCTTCATCACTAGGTGTGAATTCTGATGAGATGACAGAAGAAGACTCATCATCAATAAGTGATTCATCCGGTCCTAAACTCGAATCACTCCATGGCCATGTTGGCTTAGTGAGTGTGGCGCATCCACTTGTAAGCAGCGTGATAAAGAACCCAATGATCCATGGGAAGGTCCTTGGATAGGTCCTCTGGTTGGTTGAACGGTTCATCGGTGTTTCTCGCGTGACGAGGGAAAGGTTTTCGCAAGCCAATGACTGGTTTTCAGACGATATCCAAGAATATTGGCAAATAATGTATTCATGATCGCACGAATTTCCCCAAACGGAGGTTCTGGCTGCAATGTGTATTCATTTTGATCGAAGGAGTCGGCAAGTTGCCGCAAAGAAACAATTGCTTCACTCGAGACTGAAACAACAGATCTTTTTCCTCGTCTGCATCGTTGGCAGAGCCCTCCTCCTCCAAGCATGCTGAACGATATTCGTCGGCCTTCCAATGGTCGCTGACATTCGGCACAGCAATAGAGTGATGGGAGTTGTCCAAGTTGATGGAGGATGCCCAGTTCTGTGTGAATAATAAGGGCCGAAACAAGTCTGGAGTCAGGTGCAAATCGCTGTTCAGTTCTCTGTCCAGGTCTTGGTGCAGAGAGAAATCGGATTGCTCGTGTGGCAAGATCAAAGAGTTCAGGTTGTGGGTCTGCATCAACGGTAACTGAATCTAGAAGGTCGGCGATGTAGAGTCCGGCAGCAAATGATGATTCATAACGACCGATTCGAAATCGATGCTCGAGGAATGCCTCTGTGAAAAGATCAAGATTGCCCGACGAACGATGAATGACGAGTACCTGACAGATGGAAAGGAGGTCAAGGGCGGCGTCAAATTTACTCTTTGGTCGCCACGCTCCCTTTGCCAGCCCCCGTACCTTGCCGATTTCACGAGTCAGCAAGGTGATTATTGCACTTGTTTCACCAAATGGTCGGGCCTGCAGGACGAGAGCCTGAGCCTTTTCGGCACTCATGGTGAATCAGGTGTTTGGGGTAATCTCGACACACGGAGTCGATCAATTCGACGCCTTGAACTTGCTAATACCTCAAGCGATACGCCATCAGAAACGATGGTTTCTCCCTCAGATGGGATCCGTCCAAAAACATGGAATGCGAAGCCTCCAACTGTATCGTAATCAGCTTCTTCCGGCAGTGAGAAATGCATTCGCTGATTCAAATCATCGATAGGAACATTAGCCACTGTTTCACACGTGTCCTTTGACTGTACAAGAATGCCATCAATCAGCGTTTCGTCATGCTCATCTGTGATCTCTCCAACAATTTCTTCAAGAGCATCCTCTATTGTCACAATACCGCAGACGCCACCAAATTCATCCGTAACAATGGCCATGTGTGATTTGCCATGCTGCAGGTCGCGGAGCAATGACTGAACACTCATGGTCTCAGGGATGAAGTAGGGAGGCCTAAGAAGATCACGAAGATTTGGTTCGGTTCGTCCAGGCTCATCCGAAGAATCTCGGTACTGAGCCAGTTCAGCCAAAATTTCACGTAAATGAATGACACCAACGATGTCATCTGGAGAAGACTTCCAAACTGGGAGTCTTGAATATCCGCTCTCTACCGCAGCTTCAACAGAATCTTTCCACGTTGAGTTTAAAGAGATGCCGATGACCTGAGTCCGAGGAGTCATGATCTCAGAAACTTGAGCGTCTTCAAGTTCCATGACTCCTTCGATCATTTCGCGTGCTTCTTCATCAAGATGCCCTTCACGATGAGCCTCATCCATAGCGAGTCGAATTTCGTCTTGTGACTCATCAGCGGTAGCATGATTTTTGTTCCTGTAGAGCACCCATTGAATGGCCTCAATGCATTTGGTGATCCCCTTGGAAACAGGTGTGATAAGCCGGATAAGTGGTCGCCATAACCACCATGTTGTCACAACAATCCAAACTCCAGCAAACCGCGTGAGTGTCATGGGTACGATGACGAGCATGATCCAGCAAAGACCTGCCCAGAGTCCAGCAGAAAGACTGGTCGTGAGTATTTTTGATATAAAAAAAGTTGATGCAACTCCTGCGAGCACCACAATAGTGGCCGCAAAAAATGCTATTCCTTCACTTGCTCGTACGAGTTCATCGTAAACATCAGGAACACCTTTCTGACGGCAGATGTCTTGAAGTTGATGCCGCTTCGCTCCCCGGATGGCACGGGACTGCAGGGCAGCTAGGCTTGCGATAACTAATAAAAGGATTGCAGTTTGCATGAGTGTATTTCAGGACAATAAGAAAGGTTAGCGTCGATGGCAAGTGGTTTTGGGACGTCTTCTTGGTGGAGATGGGAGCCCAATCGCTTTCATTATCGCTCGCTCCTTCCGTCGCATAGAAATCCTTTCTGAGGGTGTCTGGTCGTCATAGCCGACGAGATGAAGCAAGCCATGGATAAGGTAGTAGGTCAATTCGTTTTCCGGGCTCCAGCCGTAGACACGAGCCTCTCGCGAAGCTGTCTCAGCACTTGCAATAATTTCGCCATGAATTCCATGCCGTTTTCTGTGCTGGGAGAGTTGGGTATGTGCATGACTTGAAAGATCAAAGGAAAGGACATCTGTTGGGCTGGAAATTCCTAGCCATGTTTCGTGGAGCTCAGCAATCACTTTGTCATTTACGATTGCTAGGCTAATATCCGAATCAGTCATACCAAGGGCATCTATGGCAACAAGGCAAAAACGTTTGAGTGTCTTCGAACAAACTGCCGTCGTCCGCTGACGATTGCATACAACAACCTTGTTGCTACCAGAAGTGGCTTGTGGGTGAGGTGGTCGCGGTGTGGAGCAGTGGTGTGAGGCGGCCACTAGGCGGTCCTCTGGTCCGGATACTTCACTCGTCCGTGATAAACAGCTGTGAGACTTTTAACGAGGCTTTGCTCAATGAGTCGTAATTCTTCAAGTGTTAATCCACAATCCTCAAATTGGCCATCAAGAAGTCGTTTCATAGCAAGGTCATGTACGAGGCTAGAAATTCTTGCCGGAGTCGGTTCTGTGAGTGAACGACTGGCACTCTCGACGGCATCAGAAAGCATCAAGACGGCAGACTCTCGTGTTCCTGGACGAGGTCCTGGGTAACGAAAGGTTTGTTCATCAACACCGCCCCCATTTGGGTCAGTTTGTGATTTCTCTGCGGCACGTCGGTAGAAGTACTCAACGAGCGTTGTCCCGTGATGTTCGAGGAGAAGGTCAACAATAGGTTGAGGGAGGTTGTACTGCCGTGCCAATTCGGCTCCCTCTTTAACGTGAGCAATGATAATGAGACTGCTCATTGCAGGCACAAGTGCCTCGTGTCTATTTTCCTGTCTGTTCTGATTTTCAACATAATAAGCCGGCTTGAGCATCTTTCCGACATCATGAAAATACGCCCCAACTCGAACAAGGAGGCCACGTGCCCCGATTGCATCAGCCGCAGCCTCTCCGATGCTGGCAACATTAATCGAATGGTTGTATGTGCCTGGAGCTCTTCGAACAAGTTCTTGAAGCAGGGGATGTGCAACATCACCGATCTCAAGCAGGCTTAGGTCAGTGAGTACACCGAATGTTTTTTCTACAAACGGTAGTAAACCTGTCATCAGAAATCCTGCCAGAAGAGTCCATACACCAGTCCGAGCAGCTTCGAAAAGGAGGTAGAAGTCGAGCGGATGTTCTTCAAGGAGGTTGGCCCCAATCTGGGTCGTCATGGCAACGGCGCCCGCCCATAAGCCGACGTAGATCAACTTGCTACGACTCCTGATTCGACCCATCCAGAAAATAGTCGCGGCAGCTGCAGCAGTGAGCGTGATGTAATCAGCAAGGCCCTGACCTAATCCCACAACAAGAACAAGAGCTACCTCAGCAACAAGAAGGAGTGCAAGATCTTCGTCATAAGCGATTGCGACGGTCATTGCAAAGACGAGTAGGGGTAAGATTTCGGCGTGCCATGAATCACCAGAGGCAAATACACAAGCAGCCATTGTTGCCACAACGAGAACAAGCAAGGTCGCTATATGACCGAGATCAACCATGACATCACGGTGATGAAGGTGGAGGTAAAATCCAGCAAGTGTAAACATTGCCACAAATAGGCCAAACAGTGAAGCTGCTCGGCCAAAACTTTCACCAACGGGTTGCTGCCTCAAAGATTCTTCGTGTTCGAGTTTTAAAAGGGTAAGTTGCTCATTTGTAATCTCAGCACCAGCAGGAGAGAGCAGGTCACCTGCTGAATAACGAATGAATTGCTCAGGCGTTTCTTCAACTGCTTCATTCTTGGCTTTTGCCGTCGCTTCGTTATCAACAACCAGTGATCCTGTGAGCCGTGGATCAATCCACATGAATACACGATCTGTTAGAGGACCAGGCCCTAATTCATCAGTCAGCCTTGCTTTGAAGCGAATCTTGGCCTCCCCAAGCAGTACTTCAGCAACCTGAACACGTATCATCTCGGTGACGTTACCAAGTGGGTGGACATCAATTTCCGTTTGGCTTCCCTCGTCGATATCGTGTTGAATCTTTTCGAGAACACCTTGTGATTCCAGCGGAGCGAACGCCCGATCAATAGCTTTATTGAACTCAAGCAGTTTTTCCTTGGTTCCGACCGGATTTCGGAAGGCTGTGAATGCCTGTTCTGCCTGCAGTTTCTCTCGTGAAAATTCTGTGACCGATGGGTTCGCTTGCACGGCTTGATCCTCCGCAGCTGTTTCTAAAGCTGCGTTCGGCTGTGCTTGTGCTCGTATCACATCATCAGCTAATCCGATATCTCCGTTCGATGGATCGCCTTCTTTGCTACTACTCGCTTTCTGCTCAATCTGTGTTTTTGATGAGCCCAATATGTTCGGCTCTAAAGAGGGGAGTGCATCTTTGTTCTGTGGTTCTTCTCGTGTTGAGAAATCGGGTGGCTCAGGAGCAATTGGAAGTTCGGTGGGTTTAACTATAGTTCCTGGTGCCGGTATCGGAAGCCGTTCCAGAACAGCTGCTGTTTCTGGAGCAAACTCAAGCCATGCAGCACGTGACACACCGGCCAACGTTTCTGCCGCTGCAATTTCAGCAACCCGATTTTTGAGTCCATCACGAATCCGAACTAACGGTGATCGATCCTGAATATAAACAACTCGGACCTGTGAAGTGGCCCGTTGCTGTGCCTCACGGGTTCGTGCAAGATCGGGCTTCTCAAATGCAACGCGGGCAACAACACCTCGAGGAGCAACAGAGCCGAGTCTAAACGCGAATGGTTGTGACCATCCTTGTAGAAGAACAAGAAGGAAAAAAGCTGCCAGAAGGCAAAGTCCGAGGCGCACGAGTACTTCTGACCGCGAAATGGTTTCGAGAAGCCTGCCCCAGAAACTCTGCGGACCTTCCATTGAGGAGGCTCGGCGAATGCGGCGGCGAAATGACGACGGGGCGATACTCATCGTGAAGTGCTTTTAATCTCGTTTTTGGAAAGAGAATTGAAGTATGTAATTATTCCTCGTAAGCATCGACAATGCGCTGAACAAGTGGATGCCGGACGATATCACTGCCTCCAAGGCTAATTTTGCTGCAGCCTGCAACCTTGCCAAGCCGTTCCATTGCATCAATAAGACCACTTTTTCGGTTTGGAGGGAGGTCGATTTGCGTGGTATCTCCCGAAATCACCATTTTCGAGCCGACTCCCAAGCGGGTCAAAAACATTTTCATCTGGGCTGCAGTTGTGTTTTGCGCTTCGTCCAGAATTATAAAGGCATCGTTGAGTGTTCTACCTCGCATATAGGCAAGAGGAATCATCTCGATGACATCCTGCTCAGTCAGCTTTTTCAGTAAGTCAAAGTCCATCATCTCACGAAGTGCATCAAGGAGTGGTCGCAGGTAAGGGTTTATTTTTGCCTGAAGGTCGCCCGGTAGAAAGCCAAGGCTTTCTCCAGCCTCAACAGCTGGACGCACAAGTACAATTTTTGTGGCCTGTTCTTGGCGTAGAGCAGAGACGGCCATGGCGACAGCAAGAAAGGTTTTTCCGCAACCTGCCGGCCCCTCACAAAACACGATGTCAGACTGTTTGATTGCACGTACATAATCAGCCTGACCTGATGATCGAGGAACAATGTGCCCTCCAGGTCGATGCACTTCAATCGATTCCTGATGTATGAGCTGTTCAGAGATGCTACTTCCGTTGAGTAAACGGTCGACAAGTTGTCCCGTGATAGTGCCATGATCCTGGAGTGACTGATCTAGCGACTCAAAAATTTCTGTGGCCCTATGAACAGCAGCATCTTCACCCTCAATGTGTATCTCTCCATCTCGAGCTGAAATTCCAACATCGAGAGCGGTGCGTATTTTTCGGAGGTGCTGATCACGAGGTCCGAAAAGTTCTAAAAGCCGCTTTGAGTCGACTACTGCGATCGTTGAGCGAGACATCAAAGTCCATCAACCGAGTGGAGGTTGATGGCCTCGAGGAACAGGTGCGTCCACCACGTGGCAGACTGGCAGGAAACTGATTTATGTCAGGATCTGAATATATCTTACTCCGGCAGGAGAGGCGTTCCCAACAGGACCTGTTTTCATGGCTGAATTTGTTAGAAAACCTCACATTTAGCTATGAATGAGTGCTCTTAGACAGATGCATTCACCCACAGAAACCATGCAACTGGTGCAGCGAATAGGAGCGAGTCAATGAGGTCGAGTGCTCCTCCCAGGCCACCTAAAGACTTTCCTGAATCTTTTGCTTTGAGTTCTCGCTTGATCAGTGATTCTGCAAGGTCGCCTGCCATGCCAGACAATCCAACACATAATCCGAAGGTAATCCATCCACCAAAGGGTTGCACTAGCAATCCAGTTTTGAAAATAAGTGAAGACTGAATTATCAACCACGCAGTGAAAAGCGAGCCGGTGAGTGACGCAACTGCACCCTCCCACGTTTTCCCTGGACTAATTTTTGGCATCAGTGGAATCCGGCCGAAAGCAGAGCCAACGAGATATGCAAAAATATCTCCAGCTTTGACGACAGTAATAAGGCTGAGTAGTGGAATGATCCCAAGATATTGAGGGCCTGTTTGCTCAGGACCCAAGTTGTCAATGGTGACAAGCCTTAATCCAACCATGAATGCCATCGGGAGACCTAGATACGTCAGCACAAAAATGCTTGCTGCTAATCGATCAAGATCTTGATCATCCTTACGAGCAAGCAAAACTTCTTGAACAAAAAGTGATCCAACCGCGATTGCTGTTGCAAGTGCGGCCCAACTGAGAGCAGCTACGGGTGCAGCATCTCCGGTATCTGAAACCATTGCTTGAGTGCCCACGGCAACAGCTAGAAATATTGCAATGACTCCGACACAAAGAATCCCACCTCTCAGTCTGATTCCCCGTTTCATGTAAAGAGCAATGAACTCGTTCACGCCCCCAATTGCAAGGAGAATTAAAATTGGAAGGAGCCACCAGCCGGGTAAACCGCCAAGGAATCCAGTAGAGTCGGCCCAGGCGAGTGCAGTGAAGCACGTGATCAGAGTTCCCGAGACGATAAAGCGTGAACCAAGCGTTGCGAAGGAAGTTGAATTTCTCTTCATGTTGACGAAAGGCCTCCGAATCGACGTTCGCGCGACTGAAAAGCGGTTAGCGCCTGATCGAGATGCTTCTCGGTGAAATCGGGCCAGAGGTCTGAAGTGACCCAGAATTCTGCATAGCTCATCTGCCACAATAAAAAATTACTGAGTCGCATCTCGCCAGCCGTTCGTATAAGAAGGTCCGGATCAGGCATTCCGTTTGTTTCAAGGTGATCTTCAATACTTTTCTCAGTGATTTCATCTGGCTGTAGCATTCCTTCGGCCACTTGATGTGCGAGTGTTTTGGTGGCTTCAACAATTTCAGCCCGACCTCCGTAGTTGACCGCAAGACAAAGCCGCATGCCCGTATTATTGCGACACATATCAACCGTTTCATCAATAGCTGCGAGTGTACTGTTTGGTAAGCCAGCTCGGTTTCCTATCATGACTGGTCTTATACGTTCCCGCATCAGGAGCGTTCGTTCTTCAATCATGTACTGTTCGAGAAGTAGCATGAGGAAATCGAGTTCGGCTTTTGGTCTACGCCAATTTTCGCTTGAGAGACAGTACAGTGTGAGCTGCTTGATGTTTCGTCTCGCTGCATGTTCGGTGGCCTTTCGAACGCTTGTAACGCCCTGCCTATGGCCTTCGATTCGTGGAAGGCTTCGTTTTTCGGCCCAGCGGCCATTGCCATCCATAATGATTGCAACGTGCTGTGGTAGGGGGCTATCTGTCGGTTCGGCTTTTGGCTGCTCTGCCGTCCGAATGGAGTGCTTTATAGGTGGGATGGCAACAGGGTTATTCACACTGTCGCTCGTTCCTGCTGGGTATTTGGAGGGCATTGTGCAGGTTGGTTGTTTCCACTGCGAAAAATGGTTTGCTCTCGGTCTGGTCCGACTGAAACGATTGTCACCGGCCGGCCGAGAAGTTCTCCAATACGATTTATATACTGTATAGCATTCAGCGGTAGAGCTGCTTCGTTACGAACAGTCGTTAAATCGTTGTTCCATCCGGGAAGTGTCTCGTATATTGGCTCCGCAGCCTTCAGATCATCAATCTGTCCAGGAAACTCATTCACAACTTTTCCGTTTATGCGATAGCCAGTACATATTCGGAGTTCATCGAGTTCCGAGAGAACATCGAGCAGCATCACCGCAAGTTCATCAGCACCTGAAAGGCGAGTTGAATACCGCGTTGCCACTGCATCAAACCAACCACAGCGTCGTGGTCGCTGAGTCACAGTGCCAAATTCTCTGCCGCGTTCCTGAAGGTGTTTGCCAGTATTGTTGTCTTGTTCAGTTGGAAGAGGTCCGCCTCCAACCCGTGTGGAATAGGCCTTCAAGACACCGATAGTTCGGGTGATCCACCGACCCGGAACACCTGATCCACTTGACACTCCAACTCCAGACGAGTTGCTACTCGTCACAAACGGGAACGTGCCGTGGTCGATATCAAGCAGTGCACCTTGTGCACCTTCGAAGAGAACCGGTTTACCGGTTTCAACAGAATTTAAAAGATAGTTTGTCGTCTCCCCGACGTAGTCACGGAGTCGTTCTGCATATTCCTGATATTGCTCAAAAATCGTGTTGCTATCAAGTTCAATGGCATCACTGCCAGTTGGCTGGCTTGCTTCAAGGAACCGCTGCTTTACCTTGAGAATATGATCAAAAGTAGATCGGAATTCTTGGCGATAGAGATCTCCGAGTCGAATTGCAAGTGACCGACCGACTTTATCCCTGTAACAGGGCCCAATACCCCTTCCCGTTGTTCCAATTGATTCGCCACCTGAAAGACTGCCATTAAGAATCCTATCTTCAATGACATGCCATGGGAAAACAACATGGGCTCGATCGCTAAGCCGTAGTTTGTCAGCTACTTTGATACCTCGTGACTCAAGCATGTCAATTTCACGTATTGCACTCGCAGGGTCAAGAACAACACCACCAGTTACAATACAGGTAACATTATCTCGAAGGATGCCACTCGGAATCAAAGAGAGCTTCCACGTTTCCCCGTCCGAGACCACGGTGTGACCAGCATTTGCGCCCCCTTGGTACCGAACAACGACATCATGTTTTTCTGTCAGAATGTCGACAAGTTTGCCTTTGGCTTCATCGCCCCATTGCAAACCGATGACGCAGGTTCCGGGCACGCTGGATTCCCCTCACTTCGAGAATTTCTTTTAAGCGGCGAACGGAACGCCACATTCACAAGAAAATGAGTCTAAAACTAGGTTTTTTGTGGTCAAGCGGTTGGCGATTAGACCGCTTTAGTCTTATGGTTTTGCCATCATTCGAGGGGTAGCCCCTTAGAGCAAGCAGCTACAGAATATAAGATTTGGATTAAGTGAAGGTCAAATTATTTCCTGTTCTTACAGAAAGTCATTCAAGGGCTCTCGAACAAGAACATATTCGTTAGTTTTTGATTATCCATGGTAAAGCACGGAACTGGTCAGGTTTTTCATGTGACCGATGATAAGAGTGGGCGGACACTTGCGGCTTACCTGAAAGAGCAAATAGGTGGAACGAGTTGGGCAGTTGCTGAACGATGGATTCGGAATCGGCGCATAACAATTCATGGCAATATCTGCGTGGATGCTGCTAGGCGCCTGAAGACAGGCGAGGTCGTGAAATTTCTTGACGTGCCTGCCGCCGCACCGCCTGGGCCGCAAGATGTGAAAATTGTCCACCTCGATGATCACGTTGTCGTTGTCGATAAGCCCGCAGGTCTTACGACCACTCGGCATCATGAAGAGGCAGGATGGCCGCCCCGACGCCGCCAGTTGCAGCCAACTCTTGATGAACTTCTTCCAACAGTAATAGGACGATTCTTAAAAGCAGCACAACAAGGTAAATGGAAGAGTCGTTTAAAAAAAGAAAGACTGCATCGCTCGGGTCAAGTTCGAGCAGTCCATCGAATTGATCGTGAAACGAGTGGGCTCCTTGTGTTTGCCCGAACGGTGCCAGCTGGAAGAATTTTGGCCGAGCAGTTTCGACAGCATTCGACTCGGCGTAAATACCTCGCCGTTGCCGTTGGTCGGGTTGGTAAAGGCACTATCATGTCGAGTCTTGTACGGGATCGGGGTGATGGCCGCCGGGGTTCAACAGTTAATGGAAAAGGAAAGCATGCGGTAACTCATGTTCAGCCAAGTGAACATTTTGGTGATGCATATACGTTGGTCGAGTGTCGCCTGGAGACTGGAAGGACGCATCAAATTCGAATCCATCTTGCTGAAAGTGGGCACCCCATTTGTGGTGAGCGGGTCTATTCGGCCCCATTGGGCTCTGAACTGAAAGACCAATCGCTTGCACCGCGAGTGGCTTTACATGCTGCTGAATTAGGATTCATACACCCAGTCACCGGTGACGAGATGCTCTTTCACTCCCGGCTTCCCAAAGATCTAACCCAAGTCTTGAAAAGACTGGCAAAAATTCATGGTCAAGAAATCATACAGCTTCCCCACGAACCACCGGTTTGCTGATTTTGGGCTAGGGTGGGAATAGTAGGGGCCAGTAACAAAGCTTTTGGAGGCGTAGCGTGAGAATTATTCAAGGGGTTTTTGCCTGTGTTGGCAGGCTGATGATTTCCATTATCTTTCTGCTGAGTGCATTGGGAAATAAAATTTTGAATTTCAGTAGTGTTGCTGACCTGATGGCGGCACAAGGTATGCCTCAGGATGACATACTGGGAATACCTGCTCATAAGTATTTACTGTGTGGTGCGATAGTATTTTTGATTTTTGGAGGACTTTCGGTTGCTGCGGGGTTTAAAGCTCGTCTTGGTGCGAGCATGCTCCTTCTCTTTCTTGCTGGAGCAACGTACTATTTTCATGACTTCTGGAATGCAGAGGCTGATCAAAAGCCGGCAGAAATGATTCAATTTCTCAAGAACCTAGCACTGAGTGGCACGATGCTATTTATCATTGCCAACGGAGCGGGCCCAGGAAGTCTTGATCAAAGAAAAAAGTTAAAAAGCATGCGTGGTGACAATACGCATGGGAGCCAAGGGACGGACAAAAAAAAGAATCGTCATTCAGATGCCGATTCTTCCAAATCACATCACAATCTGCGGGGCACGACACCCGAATCTGACGATCATTCAACACAGCTACCCGGCTAGGATTTGAACCTAGACTAAGGGTACCAAAAACCCTTGTGCTACCATTACACCACCGAGTAGTGAAGTCCCTTCAGTATAGCGTGTTTCTCTCCATTCTGTTGAAGCCCGATTCAGCGTCAGTTTGAAGGGTTCATAAAATGCTTTAAACCCATAGGGAGATTCTTAAAAAACCGGCGTATTTATTTGTCCTAAAAGTGAAGAAGCAGTGATGTTTTTCCAATGGTTTGGTCCCCTGCAAGAATCAAATCTAGCCACGATGGCGCGGCGCTACGGCATGCGGGTTTGTTAACACGTCATGGGAGTCGGAGGGCTGATTTGTTGGGCGGTTCAGAATGCTCGTCACAGCGAAAGAAAGTTGTTCGAGCTCTATTGCAAGATCTACGGCTACTTCTCGTACGTTGGCAGGAAGGGTAAGTGTCACAGGAGCAAAGTTGACAATACCTTCGATGCCAGCCTTCACAAGGTCATTGGCTGCTTCTTGTGCACGATTCGCAGGGACAACAACCATGCCAAGACGAATTCCCTTTGTTTTGACGGTTTCTGATAATTCGTCGAGGGGCTGAATCTGTATCCCCTGAATGACTTTTCCTATTTTTTTTGAATCGGCGTCAAAAGCCGCTTCGATAGAGAAATTCTGTTGACCAAAACCTTTATATCCAAGAAGTGCAAGGCCAAGATTGCCTGCTCCTATCATTACAACGGGCCAGGATTGGTTTGTGCCCAAGATGTCACGCATGGCGTTGATGAGTTCGTCACAACGATAACCAACTCCCGGGTAGCCGAATTGCCCGAAAAATCCAAGGTCTTTTCTTACCTGAGCATCACTGAAGCCAAGAAGAGTCCCGAGTTGACTAGAAGAGATGGTTTCTTTGCCCGCAGATTGAAGCCGTTGTAGTTCTCGTAGATAGAGACTGATTCTGCTGACAACAACCTTTGGAACAGTAGCGTCCGAAGGCATCTCGTTCGGGCGTTCATTTGTGTCTTCAGTCACCATGAAATATCTGCCAGACCCTAGTGGAATATTAAGTGACTTTAACCCGAGGGAATGAACTATCGCAAATCCCTCGATTCCAACATCCGGATGTAACGGTTGTAATGCCATAGTGACAATGGAAAAAATGCACCGATTTCGAAAAGAAATCATCCTGCGCAGAGTTTATGGGCGATCTTTAAAGAGTACTCATTGACGTTTCACTGGCCTGACCAGTCTGCGTCTTCTGAATATTTAAGAATCGAAGGATTGATTTCTATCGGGATCGAAGAGCAAGAGAGAGCGTTATGAATAAGATTTTTATCTGTGCCATGATGTCGGTGGCAACAGTGTTCCTCAGTGCAAGCAAAGTTGATGCTGCTTACTGTGGTTTAGCTAACTACCAGCACGGAGACTCTAAAGTTTCCTCCGTAAGTTTTTCGAAAGCTCGTAAGAGTTGTAGCCACAGTGAATGTTGTGAGCCATCGTGCGCAGCTCCCTCATGCTGTGGTCCTCGGCTCATCAAAGATGTTGTTTATGAAAAGAAACAGTACACCTGTTACAAAACCGTGTGTGAAAAGGTTGTTGAGCAAAAGGAAATCAACTGCATTCGCTATGAGAAGGAGCAATGCTACCGGGACGTTGAGTACACAGTCTGTAAGCCGGTC
>DONH01000129.1 GCA_003509235.1 Planctomycetaceae bacterium | reverse complement strand
TTGCATTCAAAGCGGGTGCTGAAACGGTCATGGAACCAAACGGTCGAATGGGCATGAGTAACATGTGGGCTTGGGATGAAGCACCTGAGCCACAGGTGTTTCCCAAGACTCCATGGGCTCTTCCACTCACAATGAATGACTTTCCTTACCCAAGAGATCACCACGGGCAATGGTTTTGGGAAAGTGGCTTTGACAAAGATCCTTTGCACGACGCGGAAGGAATTCGTGATTGGAATCTGCGAGCCGTGTTTGGTGCGTTCCAGGCAATGAAAAATGGTGGCGGTGCACAAGACCATACAAACGCCAAACTGACATGGATAGCTTACATTGGAGGACCACGTGAGAGCCGGCGGGTTCTTGGTGATGTTGTTTTGACGCAGGACGACATTGTCTCGAAGCGTGAGTTTTCGGATGGATGTGTGCCCTCCACATGGTCAATCGATCTTCATTATCCTAAAGAACAATACGCTCAAAAATTCCCTGACAATCCCTTCATTTCAATTGCTGTCCATGACAGACGTGTGGATCGCTCATATGGATATCCCATTCCATATCGTTGCTTGTATTCGCGAACGATTGACAACCTTTTCTTGGCTGGACGTTGTATCTCCGTTACGCATAGAGCTCTTGGTACAACACGTGTGATGCAAACATGCGGCATGATGGGAGAAGTCGTGGGCAAAGCGGCCAGCGTCGCAATCCGCTACGGTCAGACACCTCGTAGTGTCTACAAAAACCATTGGGCAGAATTAGGTGAACTCTTACGCGTCCCAGGAAAGGCTTCTCGCGAAACGCCTACGGCACCAATCGAAATACCTGATGATGCCATGCTGCTGGCCAGTTCAAGTGGGCCACCCACAGGTATTGATCCAGCGGAGCTCGCAAACCGACTCTCTGGTATTGTTCAGGACGATCATGAAGCCACCTATCAGGGAGCATGGCAGACCAGCCAAGGTTTAAAGGGATACGTTGGGCATGGGTACCACTACGCCCCCGCCGGAAGCAATGCAACAGCTACTTTCACACTCAAGTCACCAGCAAAAGGGAGCTATGACGTCCTTGTTACCTGGCAACCCCACCCAAATCGAGGCAATTCTGTACCAGTCTCCGTGAATTCAAACGACGCGGTGAGCTCCATCACATTCAACATGAAAAAAAATCCGCCCATCGAAAACACCTTTGGCAAGGCGGGGCAGGTCGAAGTTGAAAAAGGTGAAAAGATTACCGTGACGATTGGCACCGACGACGCTGGCGGTAATGCTCACGCGGATGCCGTCCTTCTGGTCCCCCGAAAATAGCTGCAAATTCCTTAAGGTACTTCTGGGTGCATTTCGTTACCATTCCCATCGACTGGATAAAGCGCGGATTCGGTTTTTAAAGAGGTAACGAGCGATTCCATCATCCTCTTTAATACCTTCGGCTTACGCTCTGCCAGGTTCTCATTTTCATATGGATCAGTGACCAGATTAAAAAGTTCATACCGAGTCTTCGCCGGATTATCATTTGGACGGTAGTGATAGATGATTTTCCAGTCACCGTCACGGAAGGAGGTGAAGTAACTACTTCGGTGCTTATGTGGAAAATGCATAAGGAACTGCTCGACTCGAACCGTATCCTGATTCCCTTCAATTTGTTTCGTAAGATCGTTGCCATCAAGGATATGGTGTGATGGCGGTTGGACACCGGTTACAGAGAGAACTGTTGGGTAGATATCCATCACCGTGCCGAGCTGCCTTTGAATCGCTCCTGCAGGAATAGGCAATCGTTCCTGGACTTTATTCGTAGCTGATGGTTTAGCCCAAGACGCTATAAAGGGCACCCTCATGCCACCTTCATAGTGCGTGCCTTTTTTTGCACGGAGTGGAAACGAACTGGCATGCTCATGAACAGGCCCAAGTGGAGCATCACTCCCATTATCTCCAACGAAAAAAATGAGAGTGTTTTCCGCAATTCCAATTTCTTCCAGATGATCAAGTATATCGCCTAGCGACTTGTCCATCCCTTCAATCAATGTGGCATACGCCTGTGCATTTTTAGGCTTCCCTGAGTCTTCATAATGCGAAGCAAAGCGGGGGTCCGACTGAAATGGGCTATGAACTGCGTAGTGAGCGAAATCCAAAAAAAAGGGTTTCTTGTCTTTCACTGCACGAGTGATCTGCTTTTTAGCTTCCAGAGTGAGGGCCTCTGATAAAAACGTGTTTGTTTCATAATATTTTTCAAGGTGCGGCACAGCTCGACGTTTATTTCCTTTGAGATTTCCATACCCGTCTTCGCCGTAGTAGCTTCCAGGCTGTCCCCACGAGCAGCCAGCGACATTGACATCAAAACCAAGATTCGTCGGCCACTCAGACGGTTCCCCTAACGGGCCGAAGTGAGCCTTACCAACAAAGATCGTACGATACCCATTTACTTGAAGCACACCCGGAAGAGTCACCTGTGCATCCTGAAACCCAACCCACCGCCATTCGGGTGGGCCATATTCGCCACGATTATTCTCCTCTGATCGAATCCATTGCGTGACCCGATGGCGTGCTGCATTTTGCCCAGTAAGAATCGACGTTCGTGTTGGCGAGCAGACACTCATTGCATAGAAGGTGCTAAAACGAATGCCCCGGGAGGCAAGTCGTTCCATTGCTGGTGTGCGATAATAATCATTGAGTGGATATCGCTTCGCATTCCCATCAGCATCCGTCATAAATGGAACCGAAGTATCCATTGGGCCCATGTCATCTACAAGGAACAAAACAACATTTGGCTGCTGCTCGGCACCTGATAGCGCAGCTTGTCCGCACCACATGCTTGTAAATATGACACAGACCATCCGAGCAAACCGCAAACGCATAGAAAGCATGTCCCACCCTTTTTTCTCATGGAAGTTCGTCAGTAGGATACCAACGACAATTATCGTACCGAATTTCATATCTATTTGTCATGCACATCTGTAATGTTCTCCCATGCGAATTCTTATACACACAACCCGATTGAGTATGTTCGCCGGCATTATTATCTGTCTCTTCTTTTCATCCGCTGGTGCGCCTACCCAACGACCCCTATCTCTTACGACGGTTCCGCTTCTATTCATTCAGGACGCGTTACCGACGGCAGTTAACTTTGGTGGTCCGTCTCAGACGGTCCAGGGCGCAGTGGAACTCACCAACGGGTTGGGTGAACCAGTTGGTTATTGTTTCCAGACCGCCCCCATGAGTAACGCTATTGTCGGTTTTTCTGGACCGTCAAATCTTCTCATCATTTGTAATCGCCATGACAGCATCTGCGGCATTTCAATTCTCTCCAGCTCCGACACCCGCGACCACGTTATTTCCGTCAGAAAAGATAACGCATTCTGGGAGCAATTTCTTGGTAAAAAGCTCGATGTGATTAAGACTATATCGCATGCAAACTACCGGGCAACTGCTGGTGCGACGCTGACGAGTCATGCAATGGTCGAATCAATTAGCCACCGCCTTGGAGGAACTGGGCGTTCAACTCGATTCACTGTGCAACCAACTCTGCCAGACATTCAAAAGATTTTTCCTCAAGCCGATCACATCCGTTTTGATGCCGGAGACGCTTCGGTGATAAATGTTTATGAAGCTGGAGATATTCCACTCGGCTGGACACTCCGTACGAGTCCTGCCGCTGATTCCATTATCGGATACCAAGGCCCAACAGACACACTCGTTGGCTTTGACACGACCGGCACCGTAATCGGCCTGTGTATTTTACAAAGTTTCGATAATGAACAATATGTTGGTTATGTACGTGATGACAGCCTTTTTGAAAGCCATTTTATCGGACAGACCTTTGATAGCCTTTCAAAGAACGACCAACACTCACCGTTTACAGAAGGTGTAAGTGGTGCCACGATGACCAGTCAAGCTATCGCGGAGGCGATCATCACTGCGGCTCATTCAGCACAAAAAACACAATCAACGAATTCGTTCATCCAACAGTTATCTTCACGCTTACGCGCTATTGATGGACCACAGTGGGGAGCACTTCTAGTGGTCCTATGTGGTCTGGTAATTGGATTTACTCGCCTACGTGGTCATTGGGTAGGACGAATCGTGTTTCCTCTCGTGGTACTTGCCTACCTAGGATTTGGTGCTGGTGCTGTGATGTCCCAAGCACAACTCTGGGGCTGGGCAACTCATGGTATTCCTCAGGCCGCCCCGGTACTGTTGCTCCTTTCTATCATTGCCATCGTTACACCTGCCACAACAGGTCGAAATCTTTACTGCACTCAACTCTGCGCACACGGCGCGGCACAACAACTCCTGAAGATTTCCATGCCTAAGCGTCAGGGAGGCATCATCTCTCGCCTTCGCACGCGCATCGCACCAATCCTGAAGCAATTGCAATGGCTCCCGTGGATGCTTTTCATTCTCTGCCTCCTTATAACAGTGTTTGATGTTCACATTCCACTCGTTGACTTTGAGCCATTTGATGCCTACCTCCCTACCGTTGCCGGCACTGCTGCCATGGTGATTTTCATTCTCAGCCTCGCAGTGAGTAGCGTCTCACCGATGGCGTATTGCCGACATGCGTGCCCTACTGGTGCTTTGCTCAGCTTCGTGCGGTTAAACCGAAACTCTTACAAAGTCACCTGGCAAGACGGAGTTCTTTGTGGATGCTTTCTTTTGGCTGTCGTAACTGCCTGGTCGTCCGGAGCACCTGTACTATGAGAACCTGCAGCACTTTCGTCTTATCCTTTTTTCTCGTTTGCTTCCAATCCTTCGCAAATGCTAAGAACACACTGCCAACGTTTGCAGGCCCAGCGATGGGTACGACGTATCGCGTCACTCTAAAGGCTCACATCTCTGACAAACCAATCGGAGAGGTTCATCGCCAGATTGATCAACTCCTGCAACAGATTGACTTATCCCTGAGCACATGGCGGGATGATTCATTGGTAACAAAGATCAATCGCGCGCAGGCACACACACCTATCCCGCTGGACCTTCACCTTACAAATGCACTTGGTATTGCCGGCCGGCTCTACCAAAAGACTCAGGGCCGTTTTGATATCACAGCCGCTCCACTCATCCAGTGGTGGAAAGACGCTGACGTCGCTCATTCCTCACATTCAACCAGACGTCACCACTCGGTCCCGCCTCCAGAAGTATTGGAACTTGTCGGTTTTAACCATTTACTGATTGAAAAGGCTGGTGATTCAGCATACCCCACCCTCCAGAAAAAACACACGGCTGCTGCTCTTGATTTCTCAGGTATGGGAGCCGGCTATGCAGTCGACCAAATAGGAGAAACCCTTGTGTCACTTGGCTCAACAGCTCATCTGGTGGAACTTGGTGGAGAAATCCGTGCCTGGGGGCAGCCGAGTCTCGTTGAAGAATGGCATGTTGCCCTTCGGACCACCAAAACCAAGCCACCAGACATTATTGTGCTTCGCCATGGTCAGGCAGTCGCGGTATCGAGGTCGGTCAAAGGAAAGCGGATCGTTGATCCTAAAACGGGCGAGATCGTCAAACTTTCTTCAAGCGTTCCAGCGGTAGTTGCATATGCGGAAACGTGTGCTGAGGCTGATGCACTGGCAACTGCACATGTGCTTGATGGCATCCGAAAAGAAACACAGGCTGCGTCATCCGGAATTCGATAGGGCGACACTTTCTCGCTCGATACTCTACCGCTTTATTCGGGTACTCTGACCATCACATCATCAACCCAAGCCTCTGTATTTACTGCCAGCCTGATCCGTCGTTTTGTCTTGTGCTCAATACCGGGTGAGGCGATGCGTCCGATCTGACGTCCGTCAATTTTTACCGACATCGTATCTCCGTTTATAACAATTTGCAGTTCATGCCAAACATCAACCTTCAGTTTCATCGGAACAATAATCGATTTAGTAGCAATTTGCTTCTTCTCTGCCTTTGTTAACTTTTTCACCTTGCTCTTTTCATGAATCTCTTTGCGCATACGTCCGGTCTTGAGATCAACAATTTCGAGCGACGCTGGTTTGATCCGTGCCATACAGATGTGGCCGGCATGCACAGATGGTTCATTCATATCTGCGATGTTCACACCGAGATCTCCTTGTTTGGGCAACTTAAACCTCGCAGTAATACTCGCGTCCTGAAAAGATACGTCCTGAGTTACTGAGACTCCATGGTCAGCTACCGCTGCCCGTTTGATATACATCGCATTGTCGCGGAGAAAGACCTGCTTCTCACCCTTTGCACGTGTTTTACTATTTGTGCCCCACTCATTCCCAGGGTTCTCCT
>DONH01000140.1 GCA_003509235.1 Planctomycetaceae bacterium | reverse complement strand
GTGAGATAATCTTCCAAGTGATCAACGAGGTCTTCGGCAGCCAGTTTTTCAGAGATTGAAGTGAAGTCCTGAATGTCTGAGAAATAAACCGTAAGCGTAGCTTTTTGGCCTCCAAGCCGAGCTTCGTTTTGTGAAGAAACAAGTTCGCGTACAAGTTCAGTTGGTACATACTTTGCGAAGGACCGAAGACTTTTTTTCATTGCCTCGGTTGCAACGAGAAGTTGATCAACTTCTGTTATTCTGCTGCGTCCGATAGTTTTAGCTGTCAAATCAAATGTACCAATTCGTTCGTTTTCAATTGCAACAGTATGAAGAGGACTTGAAATACGAGTTGATAAAAGGATGCACATCAATGACGTTATCACGAAGGCACTAAAGCCGATAATAAGATTGACAAGATTGTTGCGCTGCACAGAGCCCAGTACATCAGACTTTGGCATAACCATACAAGTGATCCAATCTGGATAGTTGGAGCCACGAAGCCTCTGGTAACTTCCAATAAATGTTTCCGCTCCAGCACGAAACGAGAACGAAACGACTTGGTCTTCTGTGCTAAAAGATCTTGGGAGTGTTGTGAGAGATTTTGGGAGTCGTTTGATGAACGCTTGGACCACCGGGTCAGGGAATCGTTGGATCGGCACCAAGGTTGGCTGCATTTCTTGTCCCGGTACAACCGTCGTAACCTCTTCTTCATTTCGTTCTACCGGTTTTATCAACTCTGTAAGAAGTTCGGCTTGGGGATACGCAACAACACGCATTGTGTCATCGGATCGTCGTTCAATAATAAAAGGTCGCCCTCTTCCAGAGTCTCCAACACGGATTTGATTCTTAAGGAATTTTGAAAGATCTCTTAATTCGAAGTCAGCAGTGAGAACATACTGCAGTTCACCATCTGTATAAATTGGTGTAGCGCAAGTTTTACCAGGGGTTGTACTTACCGAATCAGTGCCCCAGAACACAAAACTATCGGGCCATGTCTGCCTGCCAGCTTTCTTTGCAGCAACATACCATGGACGTTTTCTTGGATCGTAGTTGTTGTATTCAGAAACTTTATATTTTATATCACCGTTATTGTTGTATTCGTAGTCATGTATCTCAATCTGGTTATCCGTGTTTCTTATATAACGACGGCTCGTAATGCTTTCATGCTTTTGTTCAAGCATGCAATATTCACCTGTTGCTTCGATAGCAAGGGAAAGGTAAGCAAGTTCCTTATGAACTTTCATCACTTCAAGAAAATAATCGGAAATTACTGGAAAGTCTTCCGAAGTTAATGGTTCATTGTGACGCGTACCTGAAGCGCGCAATTGACCACCATTAATGAGCTTCTCGTTGATCTCACTGTGCGATCGTGCAACATCTAATAATGCACGGATTCGAAGATCAATGCGATTCGATGTCTGTTCAATGATTTGAGAAGACAAGTCAGAGGCATTTTGTCTTCCAAAAAGAAAGGAAGTGAATCCGATTGCTAGGGATGATAAAGCCAGCAGACTTAAGAAAATAGTTGTTAGCGTGACCCGAAAGCGAAGTTGCCACTTTTTATTTTTGGAATTCAACTCAAGCACTTTGTTGGCCTTGCGTTTCTAAAATATTCATGTCTTTTAAACTTAAATAGATTAATGATTCTGCTCAAACTGGCATTAGAAAAGAGCATCTTATAGGCACTGAGTGTCAGGAAAAACAAAAAATTATTTTTTTCGATACACAGATTACTGAGTTGACTCCATGAGTAGCGTCTTCTCAAAAGCCCTTTCATTTGTACGGGTTGCGATCCTTGCTGCGACATTGATGGGACGTCAGCACTCTGTTAGCCCGAAAGTGGGTGTTGTGCTTTTTCAGGATGGATCGCGTCTTACCTCTGACAGTATCGAATTTCGAAACATTGCCAATGGCATGGTGCTTAACCAGCCGAGTGAATAATTAATGTGTTTTTCATCCAGCAGATATAAATGGGATAATCAGTTTGCCAGGTGGAATATATGAGGTTGTCGCTGTCAAGATTGTTTTGACTGAGGACTTGGCAAAAAATGACTATTCACATGGGCATACCGTTCCCCATCGTTACGCCGACTACCACATAAGTGGTGTACAAGTGACTGTTGTAGATAATCAGGTAAAGCCGATTGAAATAGCCATTCGCGTTGACTCAGAGAAGTGACTACGCATTACATCAAAACCGCCATCCCGTATGATTCTCGAATCTATAGTATTATTTGTACGGCAATATCTTTGGTAATAGAGGGTACCATTCACAGGCTGAACGCGCTTTTAACTATACGAGTAGAGTGCGCCTGTTTATTCAATTGAATTAGGTCAATGAAATATTATTTCGATATTACTGATTTAGTAAAATTCGCACAGAAAAATGGTTCAGTTTCTGGGATTCAGCGAGTCCAGATTCGTGTGCTCCAACACTTATCTTCAGTAAGAGAAAAAGATGAAATTCTTTGCGCTTTTGCTATTAATCGATTTAGTGGGATAAAGGTATGTCGAGCTAAGGATCTTTTTACAAATGAAGCATACAGTGCATCTCGCATGCTCGTGCGACTAGGGATAGAAAAACCAAGCACATCATTCTCTAAGTTAGAACTCTATGGCGAATTAGCAAAATATAAAAAGGGATCTCTCAGGCGCGTGCTACGAAAAGTCGAGCTCTTGACCCTTGGGCGACTATTTCCTGATTATGCACGAGCACAAATGAGCTTGCCTCCACGTTCAAATGAAAATGCACATGAGCAAAAAACAATAGAGACATGGTCACTATTAGGTCTTGAAGATAACGATCATATTGTGATGATCGGGACAAATTGGAATACCTCTGCATTTGAAAAACGAGCACGACAGCATTCCAAACGCGGAGGACGAGTGTCACAAGTCATCTATGACCTTATTCCATATCGTTATCCACAATACTGTATTGATAGTTTGACAAAAAAGTTTAATGTCTTCTTGAATCGTTCACGATCTTTTGCGTCACAATACATTTGTATTTCTGAGGCAACAAAAAATGATCTCTTAGACTATCTAAGTGATTTTAATAGTGACGTGTCGGTTAAATCCTGGCCGCTAGCACATGAATTTGAGGGTTATCAGCGAAATGAAAAGTGTCTTGAATCGCCTCAGCCAGAACACGTAAAAAAAATTCAAAGACCATATGTTCTCTGTGTCGGAACTATCGAAGTTAGAAAGAATGGAATTGCACTTCTCAAAGTCTGGCAGCGACTATTAAAGGAACTCGGGGACAAAACGCCTCAACTCGTTTTTGCTGGTAAATATGGATGGAAGATCGAGCCTTTTAAAAAGCTTTTACAAGAAGACCCGTCATTGCAGCAGGCAGTGACAATTATTCCTCAAGCAACAGATGCCGACTTAGCAGCCCTCTACCAAAAATGTCTTTTTTTTGTATATCCGAGTCTTGCTGAAGGCTGGGGGTTACCTGTTGGTGAAGCTGCTTGGTTTGGAAAATATAGTATTGCCTCGGAGTCCTCGTCGCTACCAGAAGTATGTGGTGATTTGGTTGATTATGTAGACCCTAATAATATCGATGATTTCATGCAGTCAATAAAACATGCAATCACGGACGAGGAGTATCGGAAGTGTCGTGAAGAAAATATTTCTCAAGCCTCGTTAAGAACATGGAGAGATGTAGCTGTTCATTTAAATCAACTTTTAGATCATTAAGATCACTTGTTGTTTGTAAACGTCGCTCACTCCTCGAGCCGCATTCTGTTCTTCAGCATCAGAGGTGTCTCATTATCCTCTGAAATATGTAGTTCTTTGGGTAACTTCGCAGCCTGTTTAAGCGTTGTTTTTAAGCATAAAAGTGCTGTTTCGCTTGAGGGAGCCTCTTGGTACCGTCCTCCTGTGTCAGAAGAGCTAGTACGAATGTTTTGTGCATTTCGTTTCACTACTAGCTAAGAGGTAGGTTTTTAGAAATTGAAAGTAGAAATGAACAAACGGGCATTAATAACTGGAGTAACCGGTCAAGACGGATCATATCTTGCTGAATTACTGTATTCAAAGGGATATGAGGTTCATGGTTTAAGAAGACGAAGTAGCACATTTGGAACTGAGCGAATCGAACATCTTATTTTTGGTGAAGAGCCTAAGCTTCAGCTTCATTACGGTGATCTGTCTGATGGTAATGGTCTGATGCGTTTGATTCGTGAACTTGAGCCTGACGAGGTGTATAACCTTGCAGCACAAAGTCATGTACGTGTGAGTTTTGATCAGCCAACATATACGGCCGATACGACAGCAGTCGGAACACTTCGGCTTCTCGAGGCAATTCGTGATGTACAAGATGACACAGGGAAGCAAATTCGCTTCTATCAAGCATCTAGTTCTGAGATGTTTGGGAAAGTTGTCGAGACTCCTCAAAAAGAGACGACGCCTTTTTATCCCAGGAGTCCATACGGTGTTGCCAAAGTGTACAGCCACTGGATCACAATTAATTATCGTGAAAGCTACGACCTACATGCCTCGTGCGGTATTCTTTTTAATCATGAAAGTCCAAGACGTGGTGAAACATTCGTCACGCGTAAAATTACACGTGGTGCAACCCGTATCAAGCTAGGGCTTCAAGACAAACTTTTCTTAGGGAATCTAGATGCAAAAAGGGATTGGGGTTTTGCAGGAGATTATGTCGAAGCCATGTGGCGTATGCTTCAGCAAGACAAACCAGATGACTATGTTGTTGCAACAAACGAACTCTACTCAGTTCGCGACTTCTGTGAAAAAACATTTAGCAGGCTTGATTTAGATTACCGTAAGTATGTGGAAATAGACCCACGTTTCTACCGCCCAGCCGAAGTAGAATTGCTCCTGGGTGATGCTACAAAAGCCCTTACTCAGCTTCACTGGAAGCCCCAGACGAGTTTCGATCAACTTGTTGACATGATGTGTGAGAACGATCTTGCGATGGCACAAAATGAGCTGTTGCTGACAAGCGGAAATGCCCCAAGTTCAAAGCGTTCTGCTGCTTAAGCGTGTACTTTTAAATATGAGAACAGACTTTCACATAAACTTTTTTGGATGTACCTATGCACAAAGCTATTGATCGTTGCCGTATTTGTGGCGAAGAAAACTTTGATTCTGTAATCGACTTAGGGCAACAGGCTCTGACCGGTGTCTTCCCACAGGCAGAAGATCAAAATGTGCCGGTTGGACCTCTTGAGCTTGTGAAGTGCTGTGAAAAATCTGGTGGCTGTGGGTTAGTGCAACTGCGACACTCGTATGATCCAAGTGAAATGTATGGCGATAATTATGGTTATCGCTCAGGGCTCAACCAATCAATGGTCCAGCACTTAAACCGTAGAGTGCAACATGCACTGTCACTTGTGAGCCCAGAAGCAGGTGATGTTATTCTTGACATCGGGAGTAATGATTCCACAACACTTCAGGCATATGGAGAGCACGGGTTCAAGCTATTAGGAATTGATCCTTCTGCTGAGAAATTTAGCCACCATTATCCATCATGGGTTCAATACCTTCCTGATTTTTTCACAGCAAAAAATTATCACAGTCAAATGGGCCATGAAAAAGCAAAGATTATTACCTCTATTTCGATGTTTTATGATCTTGAAGATCCAACGAGCTTCATGCGAGATATTCACGAAGTTCTAGATGATGATGGAGTCTGGATTTTTGAACAAAGCTATTTGCCTCTTATGATTGAGAGAGATGCTTATGACACGGTCTGCCATGAACATGTTAGCTACTATGCTTTACGTCAAATTGAATGGATGGCTGAGAAAGCTGGCTTGAAAGTTCTTGATGTTGAACTGAATGATATCAATGGTGGAAGTTTTTGTGTAACAGCAGCAAAGTCCAGCTCAAATCATGTTGTACATGAAGCAAAGCTTCAGCAATTACGAGATGCTGAAACCAATAAAGGCTACAGTGAATTGGCTGTGTACGATGCTTTTCGAAACCGGGCTCAAAAGCATCGTGATGAATTGAAGCAACTCGTTTCTGAACTGAACGAAAAGGGAAAAAAAATCTGCGGCTACGGTGCATCCACAAAAGGAAATGTGCTCCTTCAATATTGCGGGTTCACGCGTAATGACATTCCAGTAATCGCCGAAGTCAACCAAGACAAATTTGGTTGCTACACCCCTCACACCCTGATCCCTATTGCTTCAGAGGATGATGTACTAGCCACGAACCCTGATTATCTTCTCGTTTTGCCGTGGCACTTTCGAGACAACATTGTCGTTCGGGAGCAAAATTATCTGAACAACGGGGGGAGTTTTGTGTTCCCCTTGCCAGCTATTGATTTAGTTACTGGAGAACAACAGCGGCAAGTAGCTTAATCTCACCAGATAAACAGGAGTGGTAGTGTCACAGAACCGAGATGATTCACTGAGCATAGTATCAATTCCTCAATACAACACTATTCTTACGGATGCGATCCGAAAACATTTCGCCCCTTCGATCGATTTGATGTTTGCCATTGTTCCAGAAATGATGAGCAGGAAAATTGCAGAAGCAAACATTCAGCAAGCCTTTATTTTGTCTACAGTTTTATCGGTAGCAAAATTTCCAAATGCCAATGTACTATGCATTGGAAGTTTTGAAGATACGGCATGCGAAACCTTACTTGCAATGGGCTATCGAGTTGAGGGTTTGGATCCAAATGTAGACGGCCGCGATTTGTCCGATTTTGTTGCTACCAATCAGGATAAACTTGGAACTTACGACGTTGTGTTTTCCACATCTGTTATCGAACATGTGCCAGATGACGAAGCTTTTGCGCGTGATATGAATTCTCTTTTGAGGCCGAGTGGCTATGCAGTGCTCACATGTGATTTCTGTGAATCGTGGAAGCCAGGCGACCGGCTTCCTCCAACGGACGAACGATTCTATCGATCATCAGATTTGCGAAAACGTCTTCTTGGATGCATGAGTGGCTGTGCATTTGTTGATGAGCCGGACTGGGAACAACATCAACCTGATTTTCACTACGGAGGGTGTGACTACAGTTTTGCTTCTTTTGTTGTTCAAAAATCGCCACTGACGGAATTAGCTCGCAATACCCCGAAGCTTGCTCACTCCGATGACAAAGCGGTCCCTATACTTGGAACGGTATGTAATGATGTTCACGGACACGGTATTGAAGGTCTCTTGGGACGAATTCAGACCGAATTTCAAGAATGTAACTTGCGAGTGGCATTCACAAGCACTGATAAGCCTGAAGTTGCAACTATAAAAATACGACAACTGACTAACCAATTGATGAAGGCAATTCAAAAACCATCGATACAATTGGAGATAATTGCAATTGATAATAATACAACCGATCTCGTGAGTTTTTTTCAGTCAAATGAACTAAATCTTTTTTTTCAAACAAATGTAGCTTTTAAAGAAATGTATCGATGGGCTTCGGCAGCTATCCAATCACAAAGTCCATTGGCTTTTCACGGAACGAATTGCTGCGATACGGTCTTTCAATCTCCCGCACCAGAAAGTGCTGTTGAAGAACAAACCCTTCAGGTGCTGAGGTCAAAGCCACAGCAAGGCATAACTCTCAGGCCAAAAATGATGGCATGGCTGCGCGCGAAATTGCGTCGATTTATATGACTTAAGGTAAAAATTGATTAATCGGAGCGATTTTATCGTGAAGAGACTGCCAGCGATCTTTCTGAATTCACCAAAAGCACAATGTAGCATTCATGAATCAGGAAACATGATCTACTCCGCAATTCGTGATTCACAAAAGTTTGAGTGGGATTATATCGATCTCGAACACGGTCGTGCTGTGGATGTAAAGAAGTATGCGTGTGCTATTTACAATTATCACCCTGGCACGATGCCATATTTAGACCTGGCAAGGATAAGGAAATCAAAGCTTTTTAAGGGCGTGGTCATACTAGAAACTCTCCCAGAATCAGTTTTTCCTTTGTGTCCATCAGATGTTTTCGACTTTCATTTAGCAATAGATCCGACAATAAAAGTTCAGCCTGGACACATCTATTCATTACCCCGTCCAATCGGAAAATGTTATGCACCAGAAGATAAACAAGGTGAAGAAATTCCTAGAATCGGTACTTTTGGATTAGGTACACCCGGAAAAGGATTTGAACGCGTTGTTGATGCAGTTAATCGAGAATTCGATAAAGCCATCATCCGGGTGAATATCCCATCAGCAGAATTCTGTGACGGTGCAACGTATGGCCTTCAGCAAAAACCTTACGCTGATTACCTTGTCGCGATTATGAAACGCACGGCGAAACCAGGTATCTCAATTGAGTACACTAAAAATTTCTGGAGTCAAGAAGATCTCGTTCATTGGTGCAGATCTAATACTGTAAATGTTTTTCTATACGACCGTTTGCAGCCAGGTCTATCGGCGACTACTGATCAGGCCATTGCGGCAGGGCGGCCTCTTGTCGTGAGTGATAATACGACGTTCCGACACATTCACCCATATGTTCAACCATACCCGTTTTGGTCCATTAAGGAATCGATTGCCAACGGCCCGCAGGCAATAGGTGATATGCAAAAAGCATGGAATGTGGAATCATTCCGAGTTAGCTTTGAGCACGCACTGATAGATGCTGCAAAAAAACATCAACGAAATATACAAAATGAAACTTTGAATACCCCCGCATCCGTTAAATGGAATTCATCAACTAAGCTGGCAAAGATAAGTCGTCGTTTGAAGCGGTCAATACCAAAAATCTGCAACAAAATTAAAGTAAAAGTTTTAAAAATTGATGCCTCAGACAAACCGCTCCCTTCTTATCAAATGCGATATAGCGGTCAGAAGATAGCTGATGTTCTTTTTGTCAATCACAAAAATGTTCAGTGCGGAGTCCACCAGTACGGACGTAATATGTCGGAGCAGCTAAATAAGCTGTCCTGCATTCGCCTTCATTACACCGCGGTAGATAATTCAAAAGAATTTCTGGCATCTTATGATCGCATTAAGCCGTCAGCAATAATTTTTAACCACTATCCGTTTACGATGCCGTGGTTGACACAAGATCTTGCGAATGGTTTGTCTGTTCTAAAACTAGGTTTTCTTCATGAAATGAATGATGAGTCAGTTGCTGAGCTAGACAACACATTATTTGATTGGCATCTTATCTCGGATCCCACGATTCAATCAAATCGTACCGATGTGTTTCAGTCACCAAGACTTCTGACAAATTATTGCAATTATTTTCCGATACCCAAGATACCTACCTTTGGTAGCTTTGGATTCGGATTTCCATCCAAGAAATTTCCAGAATGTATTGATCGAATTCAGGATGAATACGATGAGGCGAAGATCGTTCTCCATATGCCATTCAACAAGCTTGTTGATTCGGACGGAAAGATTACGAAATCGACAGTCCGTGAATGTAAATCTTTCATACGGAAGCCCGGCATTAGCCTTTCTATCCACCATAGCTTTCTAAGCCCCAAACGATTACTGGACAGTCTTGCGAAGAACACAGCAAATATTTTTCTTTATGACGAAACTATTTCTAAGGGCATTTCAAGTGTCTTGGAATATGCCATTGCTTCCAGACGACCATTAATTGTTAATGATTGTCCGATGTTTCGACATGTCACCTCCCAGGTTCCTGAAATTTCTGTTCGGAATCGATCGATCAGAGAAATTGTATCAGACGGAATCAGCCCTCTCGTGCCCTTTTATAATGAATGGTCAGAAGCGATGTTCCAAAAACGATGGCAAGAATTTTTCTGCCACGCACTGAAGCTCCATGACCACTCAAATATTCAACAGGGTGCTGCGTAGCATCGTATGTTTAAGTCCAAAATAAACGAAAATACACATGGTAAATAAAAAACAAGAGTATTTCGCAGAGCATGAAACTGACCGTATTCTTAGAGAACGATTTTTTCCGAATAGGGAAGTTAGCGGAGTTATGGTCGAGGTCGGTGGCGGTACACCAGATTTCTTATCAATGTCAAAACATTTTCATGAGAGTGGGTGGCGCACGGTAGCGGTCGAGCCAAATCCAATATTTGCAGAGATGCATAGGAAAGCAAAAAGAGAAGTGTATGAGTGTGCTTGCGGACCGGAATATCAGGAGAATGTACCCTTTACTATTGTCACTCAAAATGTTGAGGCTTATGGCGGTGTTGTGACGGACCACTCCTTCTCTGCCCTTACAATCAAAGAGGGCTATCGAAAATTATTACCCAAAACAGCAAGAGAACAGGAAATTCTAGTCACAGTTCGGCGGCTGGACGACATCCTTACGAGCTGTGGGCTCAAACACGTCTCTCTTTTGTCGGTTGATGTTGAAGGGTGGGAGTGTGAAGTGATTTCGGGTATCGACTTCAATAAGTTCAAAATCGATGTCATTGTCTTGGAAAATTTTCTTCACGAGGAGGAGCAGGTTCGATTTATGGAGTCTGTTGGTTATCGCTTAAGATTCAAGATTGAATATAACTATGTATATGGCCCGGTGAGCACTTAGTAGTTACCCCATTCAGCAGGTTGCCTTTTAAAGAGCACTATCCAATTTCTTCTAAAATAAAGCCGAGAATTACAATATGCTTTTAATGGCGCGGCATACTTGTTGCAGTGTGCCCTCATCATTAGACGGAGCATTATTGGAAGAGAGTCCTTGCCTCGAGTAGCAGACATCCTCGGAAAATAAAATATAATCACTAGGTCAATGATTTTAAAAAACGAGTGAGATTTATTTGTGCTTTTTCCGTGCATAGATTGAAAAATTAATTTCTGTATTTGGTAAGTATTCGGATTTTCCTCCTGCTTATAAAACATATGTCATGATAAACGAATTCACTCCTCGAGTGGCCATCATTACAGGTGTAACAGGACAAGATGGGTATTACTTGGCCACCCATCTAATCGAACAGGGCTATCAGGTCATTGGGACAAGTCGCGGCCAAACTTGCGACAAGATTCCTCGGTTAAAAAATCTCATTGATCGCAAGCTTTTATTTGTTGAAACAATAAATCTCGAAGATGCCAATGCCGTTGGAGCAATCATAGATAAACACCAACCAAGTATGATTTATCACCTCGCTGGTCAATCATCGGTGGGCATCTCTATCCAAGATCCTTCAGGTACATTTTCGAGTGTCGTGAATACCACATATCACCTTCTCGAAGCTATTCGTCAGAAATCTCCGGCATCACGGATTTTTGTCGCAGGTAGTAGTGAGATTTTTGGAGTTAATCAGAAACAGCCCGTAACGTGTACAACTCCTCTGAACCCACAGAACCCCTACGCCATGGCAAAAGCAGTTGCTTTTAACCTTGTCCGCGAATTCCGAAGAAGTCATGGGATCTATGCATGTACTGGGGTTCTGTTTAGTCATGAGAGTCCTCTGCGTTCTGAGCATTTTGTATCACAGAAAATTATTTCAGGGGCTTGCGCGATTGCAGGTGGTCGGCAAAAGAAGCTACATCTGGGTAATCTTTCACTCCAACGTGATTGGGGATGGGCCCCAGAGTATGTCGAAGCAATGGAGAAAATGCTGACACGAAACGATCCGAGCGATTTTATTATTGCAACAGGGCAAATGAACCAATTAGAAGATTTTGTTGCTCAAGCATTTTCAGAGGTTGATCTTGATTGGAAAAAATGTGTTGTAATAGACAAACAATTCTTTCGGCCGAATGAGGGTTCACATCCATCAGCTGATATGGCACACACAACTCAGCATCTAGGTTGGACAGCTACAACAACAATGAATGGTGTAGTCCAAAAAATGGTAGATGCCTGTCAAAATCATATGTCCGAATGTGAATAGCTGTGATATCTCACGACGTGTTTGATTGGAAAGTTACTCGATAGGGATTCTTTCGCAAGCCGTCCATTCAATGCAACACTTTGACTATTTGCCAACCTAATCACGCCTTAATGGTCTGAATTCGAAGAGTTAAACCGCTCGTGATCTCTTTGTGAAATATGATGTAGAGAACTCGTATCTCTTTTTCAGAAATCGTGGTAGCTGTAGTCGGCCAAGAGGGCAGGCAACAAGTGTCTTTAGTGCCAAGGTCAATCAATTATTTGTAATTTGAATAAGTACGTTATGGCTTCTAGCATGACACTGGGCGATATCAAAAAAACAAGGATTAAATCTTGTCGATCATTTGCCAATAGTCTGGTGGCACCTGCTATCAGAAGAAGAGGATGGACACTTAACGAATCAGTTTGTCGTAAAATCTTATGAAATCTTTCTCACCTGTTCACTTGTAACGACTTACTGATCGCTATCCTGATTTTCCTCGGACATCTGATCTTCATAAGCAGTTTTAGGGTCTCTATCTTTTTCCTGCTCTTCTTTAAGACGTTCCATGGCCTCGTCTAAATAGCCATTTCCTCGACGATTCATATCCCCTTCACTTTCTTTTTCCTTACTGGGTGTTATCTATTCCTGTAAACAGTCTCCTACTTTTTGGAGCAATAAGCAATGATAAGTCGAAGCTGAATCTCACGATTGAAATCAAAAAATCTAAGTATTTCGATAGGTCACTAAAAGTTTTTGATGAGTTGAGCAATAGCTTGATTTGAAAATGGTAACGGCCCAACCAGAGGAACTTCGAAGCCAGCGAGGAGATACCAGTCACGACCGATACCTGTTCGCATGCCCGGGGTCACACTGAAGTAGGTTGTGTTCCCACCATTTATTTGGGTATGCAAGTTGGTTGAGAGTGTTCCACATAAATGTTTGAGGAAGGGGGCGTCATCGTCAGTGAGATACAATCCACTGGCAACCCGAGCGTCGAAGGAACTAAAGGCACTCGGTGAAAGATTAAATCCTGTCCAAGGATTTGCTTCAAGCAGCGGTAGAGAAATCGTTGTAAGGTTTGTAGGAACGGTTACACCAACTCCGCCACGTAGAATCCATTTACCGGTTGGATTGAACCAGAATTCAATGTCTGGTGAGAGACTCGTCACACCGTTTCCTGTGAGCACGCTCCCAGTGGGACAGCGAATGTAGCAATTAGCAGTGAACGAGAATTCTTTGTCTTCAGCTAGGAGAAAGCGTGGTGCTACCGTAAGGTCGCCCGTGCCGCGAAAAGTTT
>DONH01000287.1 GCA_003509235.1 Planctomycetaceae bacterium | reverse complement strand
CGCAAAGACGGCAATATCGAGCGGGCAGTTGCCGGGGAAAAGTGTGGCACGCTGGTAAGTAGTCGTGAGGAGACTACTTAGAGTGAGCAAAAACTTGCTCTCTGGTGGCAGGTGGGTGACAATCCATGTCAACAAAAGTCTGTTCGTAGAACCAATTCCTCTTGTTTTGGGGTAAGGAGAAAAGAAAATGGCAGCCGACGAAATTCTTCTTGGTGCAGAAGAACGAATGGAAAAAGCAGTTGATGTCTTTCGGAACTCACTAACCGGAATTCGTACCGGTCGCGCAAATCCAGGACTAGTCGATTCATTACGTGCTGAAGTCTATGGATCACCTACACCAATCAAATCCTTGGCAAACGTTGGGGCACCCGAACCAAATCAGATCGTTATTCGACCCTTCGATCCAGGAACGATAAAAGACATCGAAAAAGCAATTCAATCAAGCGACCTGGGTCTTAACCCCCAAAGCGATGGAAGAGTTATACGTATTATCATTCCATCGCTTTCAACTGATGTTCGTAAGAAAATGACTGCTCGTATCAAAGAACTTGCAGAAGAAGCTCGCGTCTCAATCCGAAACGTACGACGCGATGCAAACAAGGCTGCTGATGGCGAGAAAAGCAGTGGTGACATGACTGAGGATGAGTGCAATGGGACAAAAGAAGATGTTCAGGACCTCACAAAAAAGTTCGAGGGTCGGGTAAGCGATCTTGCAAAAGCAAAAGAAACTGAAGTCATGGACAATTAACCGGATTCCATTTCGAAGAGATTTGAGTCAGACAAGCACACCATATGACAACTTCTGACGATACCATCCCCGTTCGGCTGACAAATATTGTCAAGCGATATGGACGACGAACTGTACTTGATGGTGTTTCTCTCGACGTTACTCCTGGTGTGACTGGTCTTGTTGGACCGAATGGCGCGGGTAAGAGCACCCTTGTCAGATCAATTCTTGGACTCGTCCGACTTGCGAGTGGCCAGGCACGTATTTTTGGGCATGACCCCTACCGGAACCCTCGTCGTGTTCGTCAGATTGTTGGCGTTGTTCCAGAAGATGAATGCACTATTCCGGGCTTATCCGGCGTTGAAATGGTTCGGTATGCTGCCCGTCTGTCGGGCCTGCCGGGCACTGAGGCGCTTCGAAGATCCCATGAAGTACTGGATTGGTGTGATGCTGGCCAAGAGCGTTATCGGCCAGTCGAAACGCTCTCGGTTGGCACGCGACAAAAAGTTTCTTTTGCAGCGGCTATCGTTCATGATCCTGACATGGTGATTCTTGATGAACCGACAAACGGCCTCGATCCAATTGAGCGGCGTGCAATGCTTGGGCGTCTCACCACTCTTGCGAAAGATCACGGGAAAACAATATTTGTCTCAACCCATGTTCTTCCCGATGTGCAGGCCATCTGTGACCGGGTTGTTGTACTTGCTCGAGGTCGTGTTCAACTTGCTGGCACCATTGAAGCACTTACTAAGCCTCCACAGCCTGAGCACCACCTTGCTGGCTCTGGGCCACTCGAGAAACTCGCAATAAAACTTTCCGAGCGTGGTCTACATGCTCGTGTAGAAGCAAATGAGACCGAGTCAATCATTTCCCTTGTGTCGCCAAAATCAGAAAAAATCCGTGACGTCTGGTCTGCAGCAGCTGAAGTTGGAGTGCGTATTCGTTCCCTCGCGCCAGCAACTCGACCACTTGAAAACATTTTTATCGATACACTGCGACGATCGGACCAAGACCAACACAAGACCACGCAGGGAGACCGTTGATGCCATTACAGGATGTCGGTTACCGTGCTTGGAACAATGAACGGTGTGGCCCATCGTCAACAGTCTGGGTTATTGCTTTCACTGGGATTCGGTTGGCCTGGGAAAGCCGCTGGCTTCGTCGGATGGTCTTTTTCGCATGGAGCCCGGCACTCCTTTTTGCAGCCAGTTTCTTCGCATTTGAACAAGCTGTTGACGAGGGACGGCTGACCTCACTTGGAACAGCCGCACAACGCGGTCGAAATCTTGATGGCATTGGAATGCTGGGGACTGTTCTTGCTGATGCTCTTGGTGGTAATACTGATGAAGTGGATGTTGAGCAGACCCGCCACCTTGTCTGGAGTCGCCTCTTATTAGCCTTTATGCGAGCGCCGCAGGCAGTGCTCCTTGCGGCTGTTGTTGGCTTAGTTGCTCCAACACTGATTTCACGTGACTTAAGAGCAAAAGCATGGCTAATATATTTCACCAGACCTGTAGGCCGCACAGAGTACATACTTGGCAAGTTTCTCATTCTCCTTTTGTTAGTTCTTGTGATCACCATGCTGCCCGCACTCGCGCTATGGTTCACTGGTGTTCTGGTGAGCCCAAGCGTTTCAGTTGCATTTGAGACATGGGATTTACCAATTCGAATTATCACCGCAAGCTTCATTTTGGCCGTTCCGACAGTCCTGCTAGCACTTGCTTATTCATCACTCACAACTGAGAGTCGAATAGCAAGTTTTGCATGGTTCGCCACATGGGTTGCATGCTGGATTGCACATGGTGCTCTCACAACCGCAGATCTTGTTGCCAATTCGCAGGATGGTGGCGTTTATTCGATGGAATCAACGACAGAGGAGGGGGCAAACCGTAATTCGAAAGCACGAGTCTCTCCAATCCGGCGTAACTTTCGTTGGTTTGCCCGTGCTGCGGGCATCGATGCCACGCTCGATCGATGGGCGTGGGTCTCTCCGTATCATGCACTTGGGGCCGTTCAGGCAGCAATATTTGGAATTGATACACGGCTACTTTCCTGGTGGCCATCGTCAATAACATTACTTGTGATGAGTGCTGGCAGTTTATTTATTCTGGCCTGGAGGATAACCGCTCCTGCGTCGAGTTAATCCAGATATTTCACCCATCCAACTATTATGCTTTCTCTCCAGAACGTAACGAAGCTCTACGGCACTGTCATTGGCGTCAACGATGTCTCAGCAGAACTTAGGCAGGGAGTACACGGACTTCTCGGTCCAAATGGTGCTGGAAAAACAACGCTGCTCGGACTCATTACTGGTCAGCTCCGCCCAACTATCGGATCTGTAAATGTGTTTGGTAAAGCTCCTTTTGGAAACAGACGTATTCTTTCGCGAATTGGATACTGTCCAGCAGCCGACCTCACAGAACGTAATGCGACACCACGAGAATGGGTCACATACCTCATGCGCTTAAGTGGTTTTGACATAGCTGAGGCTCCCCGAAGAGCTGCACGCGCGCTCGACGAAGTCGGCCTTGGGGAAGCATGCACCCGTCCACTTTCAACACTTTCAAAAGGTATGCGACAACGCGCAAAACTAGCTGGCGCTTTTGCCCACGACCCCGATCTACTGGTTCTCGATGAGCCATTTGATGGTCTCGATCCTGTTGCCCGACACGACCTCGTTAATCTCGTGCGAACGTGGGCTCAGACCAGAAGTCTCATCGTAGCAAGCCATCTACTCCACGAAGTAGAGGCCTTACGGGCTGATCTCGCTGTCATTCTTGGAGGACGGCTCGTTGCCAACGGTACCGCAGGAGAAATCCGTGAGCTTGTCGACGCATTGCCTACAGAGGTCAAATTCAAAACATCATCTGTCGAAAAACTCGCTCAAATAGCGTGTACAGCTGGTGTCGTTGAAACACTCCATATGCCCGATGAAGACACACTCGTAATTGGTACAAGACAAGCTGGTCTTCTCGCAGATATGGTTGCCAAAGCCGTTGATGACGGTCTTGTTGTTCACGAAGTCATTGCTGAAGACAGAACACTCGAAGGCATCTTTAGTCGGCTGATGAAACTGCACCGGGGAGTTGAACAGTGAAAGATTCTCCGCAAATAGCTGACGCTCATGATCTTTCTCAGAGCCATCCTCCTGAGGAAAATTGGTTTGCAGCCATTCGGACAGTCACCGGCTTTCAGCTCAATCGGTTAATGACGCGACCTCGTCTTGCTATGGGACTAGTTGGCGCTCTTTTTCCAGCGGCAGTAATGTTCGCCGTTATGCGCACGGCGCCAATCAACCGAGACATGACTGTTGCAATGATATACGTACTCATTCCTGAAGCTCTTTGTGTCCTTGGGCTTCTTGTAACAATGTGTCCGGTTGTTGCTGATGAGCTTGAGCGAGGAACATGGATTCATGTGGCCGTACGACCGCGTGGGCGACAAAGTCTGCTCTTAGGCACATTCGCAGCCGCAGTCATTTGGACAGGGGGTGTCTCTCTCGTAGCGCTAATGCTGACGCTCCTTATTTCCCAACCAACCCAGCCAATTGGACTTGTTGTGATGTTCACCATTCTCATTGGAATGTCCTGCGTTGGGCGGGCAGCCTTATTTGCTCTTCCAGCCGTTATTCTGCCAAAGCGAGCCCTTATTGCCAGCGTTGGAGTCGCCTTAGTTGTTGAGTATTTTGCCGGTTTACTACCGGCTGTTGTCAACCAAGTTACAGTCAGTTTACGTTTACGAAGTCTGCTTGTTGAATGGATGGAATGGCGCAACGATCTACCAATCGAAATGACTCTTTTCGTTGATAATTATTCGGCACCCGTCCAGATACTAGCTGTTTGCATTCTTGTATTCATACTCCTTACAACGGCAGGGTTTATTCTTAATCGCCGACAGTTTCCACCAAGTGTAGAGAACTAATCAATGGAAAAAACTGCTGAGATTTCGGATAAGCCAGTCATCCAAATCGATCATCTCGTAAAGGAATATAAGAGCAGTGATGGAACGATTATTCGGGCTGTAAACAACGTCTCAATGTCTGTTGCACCTGGTGAAATTGTTGGATTACTCGGCGCAAATGGAGCTGGGAAAACAACAACACTTCGTATTATTGCGACTCTCCTGCAGCCAACATCTGGTCATGCCCAGGTCTGCAACCATGACAGTATCACCGACCCTGTCGGAGTGCGACAGTCGCTAGGATATGTATCAGCCACAACTGGTGTACCTGATCGTCTGACGGCACGTGAATTACTCACCTCTTTTGGGCGGCTTCATGGTCTTAAAGAAAATGCTATTAAAGACCGTCTCGACTGGCTGATTACGACACTCTCCCTACGTGATTACATAGATCGTCCTGCGGGAAGACTTTCTTCCGGACAACGCCAACGAATTTCACTCGGCAGAGCACTTGTTCATAATCCACCGGCGCTTGTTTTAGATGAACCAACAAATGCTCTTGATGTTGTCGGTTCACGTGATTTGCTTGACACACTGGATCGTCTTCGAGAAGGCGGGCATGCTATTTTGTTATCAACACATCGCCTGCATGAAATTGAACATCGATGCGATCGATTTGTCATTATCGATAAAGGCCATATTGTCGCCGTCGGCACCCGCGATGAACTTGTTGGAAATTCTGGAGAGCTTGAAGATGCCTTTTTTCATGCCATTGAGCAGGGGGCACATACATGAATCGTAACGCCAATCCTCTTTGGGCTGCCTTAGCACTCGCTCGTCGTGATTTACTTGAATTTTTGCGAGACCGAAGAACAGTTGCTGTCACACTCCTTTTACCAATGATCACATATCCGCTGGTTGCCCTATCAAGTTCTCTTGGTGTTCGGACTGGCTTAAAAACAACTGAGGAACGACAATCAGCAACACCACTGTCACTTGTTCTCAGCGGACCAGAAGCCCCTCGTTTGGCGACTCGTCTCGGGATGGTTCTTCTTGCTGCAGAAGATAATGAGCCATCCGGATGGCCGAGTGATGTCTTCGCTGAAATTGAACCACCACGAAAAGCAAAGGAACTCCTTGAATCCGGAAAAGTTGATCTGTGGATTAACGTTCCGAATGGATTCACAGAAGAGCTGGCGGAATTCAATACAGTCAATCTAACTGCACATGTTTCTGACAAGTACCCTGCAAGTGAAAAGACACGCTCACAGTTTGAATCTCTTATTGAAAGTTTCGCAGCACAGGTACGTGAAGAACGAATGGGAGTTGCCGGAGTTCCCTTAAGCCTTTTTGACCCCATTCAGTTGATGTTCGAGGGAAAAGATCCAGAGACCGTAGTTGCCGACCGAAGAATTATGGCTCCCGTTGCAGGAGCGATCCTCGTACTGCTTTCCGTACTGACAATGACTGGGTCTTTTTACCCTGCAATCGATGCCATTGCTGGTGAAAAAGAACGGGGGACAATTGAAACACTTCTTATCGTACCTTGTCGGACACAAGACATTGTCTTCGGCAAATACCTTGCCATTTTTGGTGTCACTCTTGCTACTCTTGCAGCAAATGTAATTTCGATTTTT
>DONH01000212.1:783-2746 GCA_003509235.1 Planctomycetaceae bacterium | reverse complement strand
GCCCGGTTTGCTGACCCATGCCATTGGTCATGGTCGAAGAACGGCAGAGGTTCTTGATGACCTTTTTAATAACCGTCGTCCCAAATCCGATACGAGCGACATGATAGATTATACACGCATGACCTTGGAATACTTTGATCCGCGCGTCATTGAGTTCAGCGACGCCAACCACTGTGGCTCCGAGTGTTCTTCGTGTGGCTCATGCCGGGATTGCTATATCTGCGATTCGCTGTGTCCGCAGTCGGCCATTTCCCGCAAAGAGTTGCCCGAAGGCGGTTTCGAGCGTGTCGTGGACCCGGAAAAGTGTATTGCTTGTGGCTTCTGTGCCAATTCCTGCCCATGCGGGATATGGGATATGAAAGACCCGGCCCCACTGGCCTAATCGATTGTAATAACAAAGGGCGACAAGATTATCTTGTCGCCCTTTATCTTATTGTGGCCCGCGGTACTTGTGTTGGAGTCGCCCATGCTTGGTGACTCTGTCGTATTCTTCCTGCTTTTCGCGCATCTGTCGGATAATGTATTGTGCTCGGGTGGTTATGGTTTGCTTGGCTGTTCCGCAATTCAAATCCTTGAGAGCGCGCAATTCTCTATCAAGCTCATGGGCCCAACGCTTTGATATGTTCCCATGGATTTTCTCATGAGTGACATACTTTTTCATGGTGTCTTTCCACCACCATTTTACGCTGCCGCTTTGTAGTCTAACCAGCTTGGGGTAAACGTATGTCAGGGTTAGATATACCTTAACGTCTGTTACGTTGCATCTCCCTGCACGGTTTTCCCAGCTATAGTTGTATTTGATGTCTGTCTGCGTATAGGCCGGGTAGGTGTCGTTCCCCTTCTTATAGGGAGCACGACGTTCCATATCCTGAAGGATTTCTCTCTTGCCAACGCCATTCACCGAGTAGAAGTCATCCTGTTCGATAATGATGACCTCGGCCCATGCCGGAACACTCAGGAAGAGCGTGGTTATGATCGTGTATATAAGCTTCATTTGATTATTGTCCTTGTGCCTATACTACACCACAAGTGTCACTGGGCATCAAGAAAGAAGGCTGCATCCTTGGATGCAGCCTTTTGTTTGTCATTTGGGTTAAAGCGATTTTTGTGAAGTAACTGATGAATGTGTTTCAGTGAGAGGTTTCATGTTGGCTACTCGTTCAAACTCTCTGCGTCGGCGTTCGAGTTCTTCGTATGCCAACTCTCTGGATGTCTGGCTATAGAAGAATCCATCACTCGGGATTTGCTTGATGATCCTGTCGTGAAGAACTTGTGGGGCTATTTCAAAGCGATCAACGTCCGCATCGAAACCTGTTTTCGAGAAACGCCATAATTTGTCAGCATCACGCATGAGACCTTCATTATTGGAAATGAAGCCCTTGCGGGTGTCGTGCTGAGAAATTATCTCCACGATTTCTTCCGTCCAGTTGGCAGGATAGTCGATGGACTCCAGGATTTCTTTGGCGATATTAACGCCTTCTTCCTGATGCCGAAGTCGGACAACCATCTCGTCTGCTGCAGTTGCATCAGGCGAAAAGACAACCATCCATTCATCACGGGTCAAACGACTCCAGCCAGTATCGTGCAATATAATGGCTGGGATGACCACTTCAGGATCCCCGGCTTCAAGGTCAACCAACTGCTTGGCATACTCAAGAGTAATGAAGGCATGACCGGCATCATCACGTTTATCCTGGTGCGGCAAAGCCATGTTCCAGATTTTATCATAAACTTTTTTCATTTTATTTCTTTAATATCAATATGTTGTATTTTTATAGTATAAAGGTAGACAAAAACTTTTTGTGCTTAGTTTGCGTGATGAGTTCTGTCAATGGGAAAAGTGTGCATTTGGAGGAACAAAAAAAGAGGGGCATTGTGAAATCTAGCTCTTCAAAAAACAAACGGACACAGTCCGTAAACTGTGTCCGCTCAATACTTCTGGTACCTGGGGCGGGATTTGAAC
>DONH01000212.1:0-469 GCA_003509235.1 Planctomycetaceae bacterium | reverse complement strand
GGCGGGATTTGAACCCGCACGACCCGAAGATCAAGGGATTTTAAGTCTCTTTTGTAGTTTGCTTATCTGCTTGTAATATTGTAAAAATATTTATCGTGGATATTTTTTGGGACAATAGTGGGACAAATTAGAGGAAAAGCTCCAAATGGCAAGTATCGAAAAGCGTGGCCCTTATCAATATCGTTGTAAGATTCGTAGGAAAGGATTTCCGAGCGTAACAAAGACGTTTCCTACTCGAGCAAAGGCCCAGGAGTGGGCAAATAAGGTTGAAAGCGATCAAAAGCTGGGAAGCTACGTGGACCGTCGAGAAGCAGACGCAGTTTCCCTTCATGAGGCTCTTGGCCGATATTCTGATGAGTACATACCAAAGCTCAAGCATTCTAAACGTGAGATGGATAGAGCGGTCGCAATTCAGAAGCGCTCGATAGCCTCTTTGGCTTTGTCCGTGGTCAAAGCCAAGGACGTGGCC
>DONH01000313.1 GCA_003509235.1 Planctomycetaceae bacterium | reverse complement strand
GCAGATGAAGAAGCCACCCTCCCTGCCAGGTAAACCATCATCAGCAAGATATCGAAAAACGGTCGGCCCCATTCGTAGCCGTTTATCAATGGCATCTATAGTTGCCATAAATCTTGAATCCGTGCAATCGACCAATCCCATGAGTCCAATCATGAGAGATGCAGCATCAAGGTCATTGGCACCGTATGCCGCGGTGTATGCGTTTGAGTCCTCGTGCCAAGCCTTTTCGAGAATGTCTTCAGCAATAGTCTGGCGGAGTTGTTCCCATGCTGGTTTTTTTCGGTCCAGGAAACGCTCAGAAATTTGAATTCCACGATCAACTGCAAGCCAGCACATTACTTTGGAATGAACGTGATGTCGTCGAGGTTTACGGATTTCCCAGATTCCATGATCCGGCTCATGCCAACGAGCTTCAACAGCCCCAACCATCGCCTCAACAAGCCGCCAGTGTTCACTTGAAACAGGTGCCTCGGCCAGAAGAAGTTGCCAGACGAGTTCAGCAATTGGGCCAAAAACATCTAATTGGACCTGCCCGCGGGCGGCATTCCCTACTCGCACCGGTCGAGAGCCGGCATAGCCAGCTAGTTCAGCAATTTCTGCTTCAGCACCAACTTCGTGCCCAGTGACCGTGTAAAGAGGCATTAAGCGTTCAGGTGCTGCTGCTCGATCGACAACGGCGAGCATCCAATCGAGGAATGCCATCGCTTCAGAAAAAGAACCAAGCTTTACCAATGCCGATGCCGACATGGCGGCATCTCGAAGCCAGCAGTAGCGGTAATCCCAGTTACGAATCCCTCCGAGGTGTTCGGGGAGGCTTGTTGTTGCCGCGGCTACGATTCCACCGGTCGGCCCATAGCACAGTCCCTTCAGGACCAGCGCACTGCGGCGAACAAGTGGACCTTCGCGCTTTGGTAGGACCAATCGATCTGCCCATGATTCCCAATATAACTTCGTCCGTCGATAACGTTCTTGAGGTGGCAGAGTCTGTTGTTCACGTAGTGAGCCTGTGCCGTAGCGTAGCTCAAGCCGTAGTGGTTCACCTCGCAGAGTGACTTTACCAATAGCAGTTTGGTGGGAGCCCTCGTCTAGAAGTTCCCATTCAACGCCAGGTGCCCGTAGAACAATCGGATCGATCGTATCATCAATTTCAAGCCCACCATCACGAATGACCAGTCGAGTGGGAAGCCTTCCGAAATCGAGTCTCGGTGCAAATGTAATACGAACTTCACCACGCCCTTCAATTTGCCGAATTAAGTCAGTTCGGCCAGCACGTTGTGTAGGTTTTCCAGCAGAGCAATCTAAGAAGTCGGTTACCGTTAAGCGGGGCCAAGTTGTTTTCAATACAAGAGAAGTTCCATCGTATTGTTGCTGAGGGTTGTTATCTGGCTGAGAAGGCTCGATTGTAAAGTGTCCCGCCGCCGGACCACCTAGTAACTCAGAGAATAATGCTGGCCCGTCGACACGAGGAGCACACATCCAACTAATTTTTGCACCAGGAGAGACAAGCGCCATGACTCGTCCATCAGAGAGCAAAGCGTGCCGTTCTATTGGTATGGCATCAGCACCCGCTAGAAATGCCTCTCGTGCGCTAGCTAACCGAGCCAGTCTTCTTGCGACTTCAGTCGGGTCATGAATTCGAAATGTTGCAGCACTTTCTCCAGTACCAACTTTTACAGATACATCTGGACCATGCAGCCTGACAAACGCATCCTCGTCAGTTATGTCATCACCGAAGTAGACCACTGCAGTTGCCCCCACACGGTGTCGTAGAGCATCAATGCAGTCTCCTTTTGATGTATGCACAACAGCTAATTCAATAACTTTCTTGCCTGACTTAACGCGTACGTTATCCCACGTTGCGGCCCCTGTAAGAAGTTCATTCACAGCCTTTTCAGCTTTTTCGTTTGCAACATTACGGTAATGAAAAGCAATCGATGCGGGCTTTGTTTCGATATGAAATCGCTCATCCTGAGCAGCGATACGATGCATCTCATCAAGCACCCGCTGTCGTAGTAAAACCTGTTCATCCGTAAGCGTACGTACAAAATCCTGATCGAACTCACTGCCATGAGAACCAACAAGCATGATCTGTCCATCAAGAGAGCTCAGGTTGGCAAGGTCCGACAGTGATCGACCGGATATAACAGCGCAGTGTGTCCCTGATAGTGTTGAAAGCGCTCGTAGTGCGATGATTGATTCTCGCACGGGCTTCGCCTCTTCTGGATTATCAACAATAGGCGATAACGTACCGTCATAATCAGTAGCTACGAGTAATATTGGTACTCGTGCGATCGCCTCAAGGGCCTGGTCAAGATCATCTTCCATGATGTGTGTTGTGCCTAGTTCGTTCCCGGTCAAGAGTCATCTCCAATGGGGTAAATTCCAAGATGGTAATCAGGGAGAGGGGGTATCAATAGGTAATTGCATATTTGTCGACGAAGGGCGTGGCTGTTCTGCCTCAAGGGCCTGCGTAAAGTCTGATGCCCAGGTGTAGACAGTTCGCTTGCGAACTCGTTGTCGCAGGCTTCGCATGCGTCGAGTCTGTTCCTGACGAGGCATTGTGATCGCCTGTTCAATAGTGGCAGCCATGCCATCGATATCATGTGGATTAACCAAAACTGCCCGATCAAGTTCAACTGCTGATCCAGTGAATTCAGACAGAACCAAGACGCCAATCTCATTTTTTCTACTCGCCACGTATTCTTTTGCGACAAGATTCATTCCGTCTCGAAAAGGCGTTACAAGCATGACATCAGCGGCTAAGTAATAAGCGACTAATTCTTCTATAGGAAGACTTCTTCGAAGGTAATGTACGGGCACTGCCCCTACGGTTCCAAATTCACCATTAATATGGCCAACAAGCTTTTCAATCCTATCCCGTACTTCAATGTACTCATCAACACTTTCACGAGACGGAACACTCACTTGAACCAACACAAGGTCATCTACGGTATGGTTTCCCCTATCGAAAATCTCATATACCGCGCGTAATCGCTGATCAATTCCTTTTGTGTAGTCGAGGCGGTCAACGCCGAGCATGATGGTCCGATTTTCCCCAAGATCTGACCGGATAGCTTTTGCATGATCAATAATCTTGGGATCGTTGGCGAGTGCTTCGATTCTGTCATAATCAATTGATATCGGATATTCCTTTGCAAGTACTCTTCTTCCATCAACGTTGACTGCTTGGCCACTTCCACGGTGTGACGTGTAGCGATTTACAAGTCGAACAAAATTCTGTGCTCCATGCCGTGTTTGGAAACCAATAACATCCGCACCCAGCATGCCTTCCAGAATTCGTTTTCTCCAAGGTAACTGAGCAAAAAGTTCAACTGGTGGGAAAGGAATATGAAGAAAAAAACCAATGCGAACATCAGGACGGAGTTCACGAAGCATTCCTGGCACTAGCTGAAGATGGTAGTCCTGAACCAGTACATGACCATTGGGTGCCGTTTCTCGGGCAGCATATTCAGCAAAGCGTTGATTGATTGCTACGTAGGGAGCCCACCATTGGCGATCGTATTGAGGGGTTTGGCATGCATCGTGATAAAGCGGCCAGAGGGTGCTATTTGAAAAACCTTCGTAGTAATCACTGACTTCCTTGCTCGAAAGATGGAGGGGGACGTTGTAAAGCCCATCATGCTCGAAAGGACTGCAGTCTGTTTCAGAACTGCCTGCCCAACCGATCCATACGCCCTTATTTTCTCGTAAAATGGGCATCAGTGCCGAGACGAGGCCACCGGGACTTGTTTCCCATGGGCTCTCGGGAGATGTGCGATGTACAGGCAGTCTGTTCGCAATGACAACCAGGTCACCACGCCTGTGATTTATACGAATTCTGGAAGTATCAGGAGAACCCAAGGACAATCCTTACTGACGGGAAGCCATCGAAAGAACCAAGAGAGGGGATTTCGATTGCGG
>DONH01000362.1 GCA_003509235.1 Planctomycetaceae bacterium | reverse complement strand
GCCTGATCGAGCGAGATGTTCTTGAGCGGAAACCCGGCGGCTTCCTCCTTCTTGATGCTGTTCAGAAATCCCTGCACCGCCCGGTGACCGCCGTTAAGCCCGTGGTCGAGATGCGAAAACACCGTCAGGTCATCGCGATGTTTCTCAAGCGGCTTGAGCGTGGAGGTGGCAACATAATCCTTGCCAGCCGCTTGCGGGAAAAAATTGCCCGGATAAAAGCCAAGGTGATTCCCAACACACACCAACCGTCGTGGAGATTGATCCCCAACGCCTCTTTCTCGACCCAGACTCTGAAAGACTGGAAGGGACAGGGCAAGCCCTGCACCGTGAAGAAGGTTTCGTCGTGTCAATCGATGTGCGGTATTGCTCATGAGTTTTCTCAGTTACATCTCACAGAAGAAATCCGGTACTCGATGGAACATTCCATGTTCCTCTGCACACTCATATTATGCACTCATTTGTCTTGCACGCCATTTTTGGGACTCACATAGACATAATACGCACTGAGGGTTGTATTGTCTTTACCCCTGAACCACGTGTGTAAAGCTGTTGGGCCCTTCTTCAAGTGCATCGTAAAAGTGATACCTTTGTCATCTTTCTTAACTTGCTTGGTCAGGCCTTCAAATTGATAGCCCTTTTTTTCACCAATGCTCATGTGGTTATGCCCGGCGACATATAGGCTCGCTTGAGTAATAGGTAACGCAGTTCCTGTTCCATCTGGCAACGTTCCCTGAATAGTTCCATCCGCCTCCTTGGGCCAACGGCGAAGTTCGATATCGTAGTCACCAGCCTTCGCCACATCGATCAACCAGTATCCACTTTTCTGCTGGCCTCTGAGAACCTGTCCTTGCTGGTCCACGAAGACATCCAACCATTCGGTGGCAGATAGTTTGGTAGGGTTCTCATGCTTTGTTCCAACGATAATGCGTTGTTCTTCGTTCGCAGCCGCTCCGACTCGGTCCCACCATTCAGTGAGTTGCTTTCGCAATTTTACGACGACCTCTGGATGCTGATCGATGACATTGGTTTGCTGAAGAGGATCAGTCTCCAAATTGTAAAGCTCACGATCCTCCAAGAGACGCCACCGTTTCCAAAGCACGCCAGCCTGATCAGCTCGCATCTGAGTTTGACTATACGGTGACGGGTAATTCGCGAACCCCGGCATCCTGCTGTAATTAATGATGATAATTCGATCATCAGGCACGTGCTGTTCGCCGCGTAAAACTGAAGCCAAACTCATTCCGTCAAACTCGGGTCCGTTCTCAGATTTGATTCCGCTCAATTCCAATAGAGTCGGCAAAATATCTTGTACTTGAGTAAGTCCACCAATGTCTTGTGGTTTTGCGAGATTGCCATCAGGCCAACGAATGAAACACGGAACACGATGACCACCCTCCCAGAGTTCCGTCTTCCTGCCACGCATTCCAGCATTAAAATAGCGAGGTCCCAGGAGGCTGCCATTGTCTGTTTTGAAAATCAGAATCGTATTGTCAGCCAGGTCTTCGTCGTCAAGAAACTCAAGCAGGCTCCCCATGTTGGCATCGATGTTCACAATCATACCTAGATAATTGGCGAGTTGGTTCTTTAATTTTCCATCCAGATGGTCAAACTGGGGATCGGCCAATCTTTTTGTGATCACATCACGATCTTCGGGCTTCGGATTGAATGGCCCGTGTGGCGTATTCGTTGCGAGATAGCACATGAATGGTTTATTCGCTGCTACGGACTTCTTTATGAACGCCTTTGCTTCAGCAAAAAACACATCGGTGCAGTAACCCGAAAACTGTTCTTCTGTGCCGTTGTGAATATAGACGTCATCAAAATAGTCGTTGCCCCAATAGCTTGGAACAGAGGGAATGGACGAAGAGGGATACCAGACGCTCTCCTGAAAGCCACGGTCCTGCGGACGAAATGGATAGTTGGCACCAAGATGCCATTTACCAAAGACTCCCGTGGCATACCCCGCGTCGCCAAAGTAATTGGCGATTGTAGGGATTTCCGGACGCAGTAAAGCGCGACCGCTACTTACGTTGATTGCGCCATTCCTTGCCGCATCAATCCCAGTAAGCAACTGCCCACGCGTCGGTGTACACATGGGCGCAACGTGATAATCCGTCAGTCGCAAACTCTCATCGTGCAGCGAGTCGAGGTGAGGGGTTTGTAAAACAGGATTTCCATGTACGGACAGTTCTGGATACCCCTGATCATCGGTCATGACAACAATAACATTTGGCCTTTCGGCAACAGCTTCATTACTAGCTGCATTCGAGGCAAAGCAGGCAATAAAGCCGAAGAGCCAGATGCCACGCACCACACGAGTCGTTCTATTCACTTTGATACCTTCTTTTTATGCACAACGGGGTCGAGGTTGGCTTGTATTTGCACGTCACTGACTACAGGTGAAGGACAGCCACCCTCGGGAACCTCAACATGGGCTGTCCATAAAATGCCGTTGAGCACCACCTTCCGAAAGTTTTTATCAAGCCAGCTCACATGATTATGCGCGCCAGTAAAACCAAAACCTCGACCACCAGAAGGACGTTCGTACGCCCATGCCACAACTTGTTTTTCACCCGCTGCAACAGCCCTACGGACTGCAGGATTTCCACTTCGTGGACCATCTGGTCGACGGAGCGTGTTCGGCGGCGGAAGGTCAGCAAGTATTGGAGTAACGCCTTTCATGTTATCGACAAACCGCATGTGGTAATACCATTCGTCGTCGACCTGAAATGGTTTTAAACCATTTGCAACAGGATGCTCTGGAAAATCGGTAAAGTGTGGCGTCCAGTGCGGATTAACTGACCAGTCGAGATCACAGAATCCACCCATCCATTCAAGAAATTTTTGGCCTGGCTCGCCTTTCTCAGCTTCGGTTGCCCAGTGAATCATCACGACACCAACCCCAGACTTCATCAGTGCATCGAATTCAGCCAAATGCGGATTGAGTACATGCCCTTGATGCCCTGTACAAAAAATTACAATAGTCGCCGCATCCTCAAACACAGATGGATCTTCCGGATAACCAAGCAATGGAACGAGTACTGTTTCAACATCGAGGCCTGATCGATCGAGCGCATCAGCCAAGATCATATTTCCGGCTCGATGCTC
>DONH01000198.1 GCA_003509235.1 Planctomycetaceae bacterium | reverse complement strand
ATGTTTTCGATCGTTCGGGCGCCGAGCTTCTGATCTTCTTACACCACTTGTTCCTGATTCGATCCTGCGGCGATGGTGGCCGCTTGCTGTTGAAAGAATGAGTGAGAATCATCGAATTGGTCTCGCGATTGCGCAAGCGCGGCACCAACTCGAAGAACGTTATGGGCTTGAAACAATTGAAATACCTGTCAGTGAATTGATGCGTCTTCCAACCGTCATGGTCTTCATGTCGTGGCTTCTTGCAAGAAGTCGAGAGCTCCACGGTGCATACAACGTAGCTCTTGGTCGGTATCGAAGGCGGCATCGCCAGCGAGGACAAGCTCGCCCAATGCCTGATCTCGTTGAAAAAACAGTTGATCCATCAGAAGGTCCATGGTTTGAAGTACCGTGGTGGATCTGGTCAGAGGATGACCTGCAGCGACGACGAGTTTTTGCAAATACGAATACGCCAGGTGTCCTCATATTATCTGACATGGAAACGTTACGAGTAGAGCTTCCCATTTCACTCGACACACCGCCCTCGAAATGGGTTGATGCTCTCTCGCGAATGGAAGAACACGCCTTACGTCTACGACCAAGGGCTATCATGACCACACTTATTGCCCGCCTTCTTGTCGCCGATGTCTTCGTCCATGGGATCGGTGGTGCAGCGTACGACGAAATCACTGATGATATTGTCCACTCACTCACTGGCTGTGAACCACCTCGACATGCAGTGGTTTCAGGAACACTCCGTCTGCCTCTCGAAACCCGATTCCCGGACCTCTCCAAGCAGCAACCGCTTGCGGAACTTGCCGGCGTCCATCGAACACTCAGAGACCTTGAATTCCATCCGGAATGTCATCTTAAGCCATTCTCAGACCAACCGGAGGCCGTCAGAGACCTGATCACAGAGAAACGGCGGTGGATTGATACTCAGCCCACAGCGACTCTTGCGCGCCGACGCTGTCATGAAATTCGATCAACGAACGCCCGTCTTGCCTATTACACGCAACCTGTACGACAGCACTTATTGGACCGTGTTGGACCACTCGCAACCGCCGTTCGAGCACAAAAAATCCTGCAAACTCGCGACTTTCCATGGTGTTTTTTCCCGGAAAACCAACTTCGTGAGTTCCTCCTACTGGAAATCGATTGAGTTTCGACATATCGTGTCGGGTAACGGAATGAATTTTTACCTCCTAGGGACAGGAGACAATATGCTGCCGGCACGATCTTCCCGCACATCTTCATCATCGCGGACAGGTTCTTTACGTAAACCATCTCATCACAGTCAGCCAACACGAAGCAGTCGGTCGACCACCGTCAAAAAAACTTCTCGTGTTCGAAAACGTTCGGCAGCACAAACAGACTGTGACATCCGTCCCACCGCTGTTGTGGCTCCAAAGAAAAAAACGGCGGCGGCATCATCTCGTCGACGAAGCCAATCTGCTGCAATTAGCGCCGTTGAAATTCGACCATCGGGTACGATCTTCAGCCGCCGTTCAAATGAAAATCGTGAAGCAATTCATCATCTTCCCGAACACCCGCCAGTCGACCTCACTCCTCCAGCCTGGATGCAAGAAGAGTGCCACGTAGGACCAGCACAAGCTGGTGATCAAACTGAAATCCTTCAGCTTCTCTCAGGCTTGCCGTCACCACCAAGTCGAGCCGAGTTCCATGCGTCTGTTGATCATCCAGAACATGATTCGGCAAACCGATTGGTTGCTCGACTTGCTGGAAGAATTGTTGGTCACATTGAAATTGCACCACGCTCAATCATGATTGGTGCTGCTCCAGTAAAAGCTGCTGCTCTTGATCGAGTTGCTATTCTTCCCGAGTGCCGTGGTGCCGGGCATGGGCAACGACTTGTACAAGCAGCCGAACGCAGGATGCGCGAACTTGGTGTTGTAGCCGCATTCTCAAGAACACGAATTGCATCATCGTTCCATGATTTGGGCTGGAGTGTTCTGGGGCGTGACTGTGTATCGCCTGGTCGTCCAACTGACATTCTCTCTCGTCTCCTCGCAGCACCAGAACGCCAAGGGCCTGAAGTGACGATGCGACAGTGGAGGCATGTTGAACTTCCAGCCATCTTGAGAATCTATGAGCAGAACGCTGCTCGATTTGTTGGAACAACCGCCCGCACTGAAGCGTATGCTCGATGGCTGGTGAGCCGAAAAGCATTCGATTCTATTATCGTCGCTCTCCAAGGAAACGACCGATACGACCTCCATGAAACAACTGCAAAAATTGTTGGATACTGCATTCAAACAGGCGGTCGTGTTCTCGAGGTAATGGCTGACCCAGAATATCGAGGACTTGAACGAGAAATTCTTGCACGAGTCTGTGCAGAAGCCATCGAAAATGATCGACAAGAACTGATTTATGAATCAAGCCCGACGGATCCTCTCCATGAGGAAGTTCTTGGGCCTGCATGTGACGGCGAGTCAGCGGCAATTACATCTCGTGTCGCACCGCAGGACCGAATGATTGTCGCCCGTATCTTTGACCCACAAAGCCTCCTGACGGCAATGGCTCCAACACTTGCCAGCCGCGTTGTCCAGGCAGGAATTCGTGATACGGTTGAACTCGGTTTTGACAGTGACACCTTTCGAGGATCAGTGACTATTCCTACTGCCAAGGACGACGGGCCACGTGAAGCCACCGTCCAACCGGGCCGAGTCGGCCGGAGCTACCTCAAACTGACTGACGATGAATTCACACGCCTTCTTTTGGGGCAATGTGACCCACTGGAGGCAGCAACAGCTGGTCGACTTGAACCATCAACACAGTTATCTCAGAAGCTTGCCGAGCAACTTTTCCCTAGGCTACCACTTTGGTGCCCGATGTGGGATGACGTGCCTGCGTAGATAAGAGCTGTACATCTATAAACCATTCTCTATCGTTACAGGTCATGCGCTCTTGGTAACGGTGCTATTTGCAAGCCATTGATCTGTCCAACCACGGACGTCATCGATCCCTTTTCGATGGCAGAAGTCGCCTAGCGTTTCACTTTGCTCCCGCTCAGCCTTGTAGCACGCTAATACCGCAGTTATCTCTCGTGGTAAATCATCGAATGGCACTACGTCCTTGTACTTTTGATTGAGCCGATCACCAAGCAGTCGACCACCGAGAAACATTGTGTATTTACCTTTTGTTCTTCCCACGATCCCAATGTCTGCGTTGTAGGGTCTTGCGCATGCGTTGGGGCAACCTGTCATTCTCAATGTAAACGCATCTCGATCTAGACCAAGTTTGGCGACTTCCGGCTCAAGGAGATCAATCAATCCTGGCAGCACCCGTTCACTTTCTGCCACCGCTAGGCCACACGTGGGCAAGGCGACACACGCCATGCTCCACCGTCTAAGAGTCGATATCTCTTCCGATATTTTCACTCCATGCTCATGAAGAATCGTAGCAATGCGTTCTCGGTGACTCTTTTCAAGATCTGTAAATAAGATGCTTTGATGGGCCGTAATCCGCACACCCGGTTCCATCTCAGTGAGAATTTTTCGTAACGCTGTTTTGAGCTGAAAACCCTCGCGGTCAATAATACGGCCGTTTTCAATATTCAAACCATAAAAGTACTTACCATCACCCTGCTCAAACCAGCCAATATGATCATCAAATCCATAGACGTCGATGTCTCGGCAGGCTGTAAGTGGTTTTCCAAAATACTCCTCGACTTTTGCTCTGAAGGTTTCAAAGCCCATATTGTGAATGGTGTACTTTAGCCGTGCAACTTTTCTATCTGATCGGTTTCCATAGTCTCGCTGTACTTCGACGATTGCGACGGCAATGCCGATGACATCTTCTGGCGGAACAAAGCAAAGACGTTTTGCCAAAGCAGGAAAGGTCTTCGCAGCACTTGGCGTGACTCCCATGCCGCCGCCAGCCAGCACGTTATATCCAATGATTTTTCCATCTTCATGAACCGTCAGAAAACCCAAGTCGTTCGCGTAGGCATCTACACAATTATCTTCAGGAAGTGCAAAAGCTGTTTTGAACTTTCGAGGTAAATAGGTTGGGCCATAGATTGGTTCGACTTCATGTCCGTTCACACCCCCTGAAGCGAGTGTCTTTTCTCCCGTTTCATCATCGGTAAGCCAAATTTCATGGTATGCCGTTGTTCGAGGAGCGAGCGCCTCAGCAAGCTCTTCTGCTTTGGCCATCATTTCATCACGTACTGAATTGTTTCGAATAGGTGCTGGGCAGCACATGACGTTACGTTCAACATCACCGCAGGCAGCGAGTGTCGTTAATTGAATATCATTGATTTTTTGAATGTACGCCTTGAGATCTCCTTTAATAACACCATGGTGTTGAATCCCCTGCCTCGTCGTTAGTCGAACACTTCCGTTTGCAAGATCATCTCCAAGATCAATCTGAGCAAGCATCTGCGAAGCAGTGAGTTTCCCACCTGGAATTCTTGTACGAATCATGAACGAGATTTTCTTTACCCGCTTCTCACCAGGCGCTAACTTTTTCTTATCACGATCTGCCTGTTGGTACGTTCCATGATTCTTCAGCAGTTGAATGCTGCCTTTTCCGAAGCCGGCCTCACCATCATTGAGTTCTTCTGGAATATCACCCTTCAGGTAATCACTGTCGGTTTTGAATACCTCAACAGCACTCGGCTTCGCAGGTGCAGATTCGTCTGACATCGCTTCTTTTCCATCCTTCTCGGTAATAACATGTACCTAGCAGTGGCACGACAAAACGGCGAATGCTCTAATAATAGGCGATTTTATGTGGGGTGGCGATAACAGTTCACTGAAATAGACAAAATCTAGGGCTTCAAAACCCCTTGTTTACAGGACCTAGAACTTTCGAGGTATTTCGTGCAGCCAACACTTGTCACACAACTCATCGCCGGTGACCGTGACGCGTTCGCAGACCTGTACGAACGGTTTGGAAAAAAGCTGTATGCAACCACAGTTTAATTGAATTGCACTCACCAAGAAGCAGAAGATATTGTTCATGATCTTTTTGTAAAGCTTGCTCGCCACAGACAGGAACTCAATGACGTAGAAAATCTTGAAGCCTATATTCTCACGATGCTACGAAACGCCGTCAGCCGCCTCCAACGACGAAAGAGAACTGACCTCAAAGCTTTCCTTCAATGGGCCTCTAATCAAATTGCACGAAATCAAACGCATGAAGTTCCAGCAACTCTTCCAGACGAGGACCTTTCCAAAGCACTTAATCTCTTGCCAGAACCGCAACGCGTTGTTCTTATTTTAAAAGTCATATCCGGACTGAGCTTTAACCAGATTTCCTCTATTGTTGGGATCAAGATGAATACTACGGCGAGTTGATATCGCTACGCAATCCAAAAACTCCAATGCACACTTGGATCAAAGGATGGAAAGAAATGAAAAACCAAATCCACTTGGACGATTCTCACGTTTTCAACTATGAAGAAGAAATTGGTCTTCTGAAGAGACTTTGTACAACGAAATGTGGACCGCCGCACACACTTCGAAACCGTAATTTGGTAGACGTCAATAAAGCCTTGATGCACTCACTAAAAGATCAACTCAATTCATTCCAATCCTATCTTCTAATCATCATTTTCATCAGGCTAATTTAATGTTTTAACGCCATAAACTATTCGCCCCCACAGACTCAATATCTGATTTACAACAAAGACCAGACTGGCTTGCCTCAAGCTTTTTCTTTGCCGAGAAGAACCGCTGATCTTAAAAACTTTCATTGAAATATTTTTACTCGAATCAAACGAGCCAACCTATCATGTCTATTTTTTCATTTTTTCTTGTTGTATTGATCACCTGCCTGCTGTGGACAGCTGCCTGCACCGCTGCTGCTGTTCGACTAAAAAAACCTTTGCTGCGGCGACTGTTGCTGACATTGGGTTTCCTTGCACCGCTGTTATCCCTCTTACCGTTTGTTGCATTCACAATCATTCTCGCATTCGTTGCTCATCTTCAGTTCAACTGGTTTCCACTAACTATTTCGATTTTTATTTCGACACTCATAGGCAGTGGCCTGATTCTCCTCCGAGGCACCCAGCCGGACGGTGGTGGATGGAAGACAGTGCCCGCAGCGAACTGGCCTCCGCTTGCATTGTTTACTCTCTTTTTACTGACAAAGAGTGTCGCAACAGGAACAATTTTTTACCTAAATCAAACAGTTTCAACAAAAGCTCAGGCACTTCAAAACGAAGCTGCTGTTTTGATGACTACGCATCTTCCTCCAAATCTTCCTGACCAGGAAAATGCGGAGGGGCTCTATCGAGGAGCATCCATAATTTTTGAAGACGATGATGCGTTTCAAGGATTTCTGCAAGCCAATGCGCAGCCCTTTGCAGATCCAATCACCGAAGAAGACATTACTTTTCTCATCAGGCATACAGAAACTCTTGATCTCCTTCGCCAAGCGGCAGCACGACCGACCTGTCGCTTTACACGCGACTATCCTCGCCCGTCGTTTGATATGCTCATTCCAGAGATTCAGTTCCTCCGAGATGCAGCAAGAATCCTTGCCATATCGGCGCGCTATCAAATATCAATTGGCGAGATACCAGCGGCTTTGGATGATATAAGTTCAATCATGAAAATCGGGCTGCACGCTTCGTCCGAGCCTATTCTTATTTCTGGTCTCGTAGGCCTCGCCATTGATGGCCTGGCCATCAATGGCCTCAGTGAGATTCTTCCGTTCATTGATACTGATAATCTTTCATTTCTAAAGCGTAATAACATTTATAACTTTTTTTGCACTCCACCATCTTTAGCAAAAAATATTTATGGTGAAGAGGCTTTTGGCTTAAACGTATTTTCAATATGTGGAGCCGGTGAATTTGATCAATTAGAACTTGCTTCATTTCTTCTGGATGATTTGAATGTGCCTGACTCGATCTATCAGCAAAATATTTTTTTCAATCCAGCCCTGGCTGCGTATCGCATTTTCCTCTTCCCTCAAGATCTTGCTGCCTACCAACAAACAATGCACAGCTATCAAAGAGTCGCCGAGAGTTCTGATTCATACGCAGCAAGAAAGACTATTCTCAAACGTATAGAAGATGACTTATCGTCTGGCAGACCGAAGGGATTCATAACAGCACTCCTGACACCCGGGATTGGTAAAGCAATTGAGAATGCTGAAAAGGTGAGAATGCGACATGCAGCCATATTGGTCGCTATTGCTGCCACAGAGTTTCGAATAGCGCACGACAGCCTTCCAAAGAAAGCAGACTCGCTCGTCCCTGATTTTCTTCCATGCCTTCCAAAGGATGCTTTTCTCGATACATCGCGTATACGTTATTCGAGCAAGGATGATGGTGTGGCCATCTACTCGGTTGGTCCGAATGGCAAAGATGATGGGGGACCAGGTCCTCAAATGAATAACGATCAACCAAAGACCGATGATGTCGGTATTTTTCTTCGGCAAGCAACTCCCTTATAAACTGCCCAAAAAGAAAGGACCTCTGCGATGCGTATTTTCTCAATCAATTATTAATAAGTTTTTTTGGCTTTGTGTGCACTCGCCGTAGCTGGCAACGTCTCGACATCAGCAAAGACCGTAACCAACATACCAACACACCTGTTTGGTGATTGGGACATTATTACGGTGAATCAGTGAGGTAGAGAGAAGCGGAGGATGATCGCTTTTCGAGACGTCCTGGTTCATGCCTAGGTTCAGATAACTCGTGATAAAATACGAGTACTTGGTCGTGATTCAAACTCACAAACTGACTTCGTTGATTCACAATATGTAGTTACTTTTTCTGGAAGCAGCACGCCTCACAAAATCAATCTTCAGGACTTAGAAGATTATTAGGAAGTGAAGGGCATCTTTCAATCTGATTATGATTCTGCAACAGTGACATTCGCTTGGGGCGGGCAGCCACGTCCTGAGGAATTTACTGATCCAACACCTGAGAATAAGTAGTACTCTTTCGAACTTCGACGCCGA
>DONH01000024.1 GCA_003509235.1 Planctomycetaceae bacterium | reverse complement strand
TCAATCTACTCCATAGTCAAATCAAGATGCCCGAACCGAATGCCGGGAGGCGTTGCCTCTGGAAGCGGTATGGAGCCATCTGATAGTACGTTCCAGTCAGGAAAGGCCTGAGAGTCAATTACGTTTGCGTTTGAAAAAATAAGATTTATTTGTTCTCGAGTCGATTTCCATCGATATGTCATCTCTTGCCACTGTTTGTCTTTTACATCTGCAAACTGTTTCTGCTTTTCTTCACTATCGGCTTTTATTGCCGTAATTTTTTCACGACCCTTTGCCTCAACAGCCTTTATTTTTGGTGGATAGGTTTCATCGAGGACAGCAAGGCCACGACCTTTTTTGGCTTGAATCGCGTTACATCCTGCTTCATATTTCTCTTGAAGCGAGGCAATTGCCACCTCTTTTTTTGATCCGGCAGAGGCGGAGCCAGCTGCGTGCCCACCGTGCTTTTTCTCCATATCACGTTCGTGCCGTTTGTCGAGTTTGTGTTTATCTCGTTCTAATTTTTCGGCAATCACATCAAGGCATCTTGCATGGCAAAGCGCAAGTGTTTGTCTTTTTTTAGAAAATTCAAGTACTCGGGTTTCAAGCTCTGTTCGTGCTTTTTTCTTATTCCCCCACTGCCACAAGAAGCCTCCGCTAATCGCTGCAAGGAGGGTTACGATCCCTGAGGCACCTGCTGTGGTAAGTATCGCTTCTGATTCACTCATGCTGAGCGGGATTGCGACGGCCGCAGTAATGAGGCCGGCGAGAAGGAAGGGTATGATGACGATCGAGGCTGTGACCGCATCCGAAAAGGCCCATCGAACGCTTCGTAGAGCAAGCACGGCCTTTGCATCATTCCGGATTTCTTCGATCAGTATTTTGAGGTGTTCAATCAGATGTTTCCCCTCAGGAAAAGAATGGCTGTCTGATGCGGCATCGGCAGGACTCGCGTCGGATTCTTGAACAGAATTGTCTTCTGAATCTGTCGGAAACAGTGAATCCGCTGTCGTGACTTTCCATCTGACAAGTCTGTTTTGTAACTTTTTCAGATCGTCATCAACTTGCTCGATGGTCTGAGCAAGTGATTCAATGAGCTGAGACGTTTTTCTTTCGACATCTTCTTTCTGTTGACTGAGAGACTCCCCTGCCGAAAGTGTCTCGAACTCAAGGTCGTCAGTTTTTTCTTTTTCAACTTCTTCCCATTCACGGAGAATCTGGGCCTCTCGCTCTTTTTTTTGCTTATCAAGTGTCATCTGTTGGGCCTGCACTTGGCCTTCGAGACGTTTTTTATCCTTCTCAAAGTCGGCATTAAGTGAAACAATCTGGCTTGTGCAGCGTTCTTTGACCTTTTGTAATTTCGATTCTGTTTCTGCTTGCAATCGAGAAGTCTCTTCATGAAACTTCTTTTCGATCATTTCTTCGAGCCTAACTCGCTGAGAGGCTTCTTTGCGAAGCGTGGTGATCTGCTCTCGAAGTAGATCACGGTCGTAGCATGACTGTTTTTCCAATTCAGGCGTGGGCTTGTCGATATCGGGAGTAGGCATAGATAGAAAACAGTTATTGTGTCAGGTTAGAGTGGTTCGCGAACGATTGGAGATGCTAGTAGCCGACGTCATCACTCACGTCACGGCCCGCACGATCAAGTACTTCGGCGAGCCTGCCCACCGCCTCTAGGGTTTGCTTAACGTCAGGTTTTAAAGGGACAATAAACTCTTCGTGGAATCGTCGAGCCGTCGCATCATCCCACGTCTCAGCAGTGATTTCCCATTTTATGCCGAGCTGTTTCAAGGCCAGCGCTAGTTTCGCTGCCCCACTTGATAGATCACACGTCTTCATGAATCAGAACTCTCTTCTGTTGAAGTTTTGCTATCGCTTTCGTCTATTTGGCGAGCCACTGATTCTACGGGACAGGTTGTGTCCGAGGCGTTTGTCCCGCTAGGGCTCACCACAGTCTGATAATTTTCAAGTGCTGTAAGCATCTGCTCAATGCGAGCAATTGCCTTTGGGCAGTCAACATCAATAATTTCACGAAATCGAACAAGCCTGATGCACGTTTCTCTGAATTGCTGAAGGACTACTGGGGTCCATCGCTTTACGAGTTCTAGTTTTTCTTCTGCTCGTTGCAATCTTTTTCTTGCCTTTTCGAGGTTCTTTTTCTCTTCAGCACATGCGGGCGCATTGTCACCAACCTTCTTGTATGTTCGGCAATGTTCGAGATCTTTTATAGCCTGATTGACACCATCAGCAGCGCGTCTCATCTCTGCTTTCCAAAAAGCTGCACGGTCAACGGTGATCCAGTCAATTCCACGTTGACCTTCAACTTCAATCTCAGCGAGTGCCTGACTTGAGTCATGCGCATACGTTATCATTGCAAGCTTAACGAGACTGAGCGTGTCAATTGACTTGATGTCGGCCTGTGTTGACATGTGGTCTACCGGGTTTGAGGCTGTTTCTTATCGCTGGTTCTGATATTCCTCGACGCGCTCCGCCTTTCGGATCAGATACGGCACGTATTCTCCTGTTGATTCCACAAATCGACCAAAGGTGGTGAGCTGTTGTTCAAACTCTTCTGCAAACTTCTGGTGCTCCTGGTCTCGCCAAGTCGCAGAGAGCGCCTGAAGTTGCCGTTGAACTGTTTGCATTTGCGAATGAACTTCTGTACTAAAATGGCGTAGCCGTGACGCGAAGCGTCGCAACTCCTGTGGATCGACGATTGCCTGTCCCATGGGAAATACTCCTTGAGTAGCGTTTTTCGGCTAAAGTTTGAAAGCGAGCGGGATACGCGGAACAATGTTTTCCCGCATGGATATCTTAACGGGTAGACGGCAGGTGCGTGAACATGCAGGATTTCACCACCGGTCCGGCGGCTAAAACGTCGAGGGATCGAGTCATGACATTTTCCAGAGAACCAGCTATGAGCGACCAAACAGCATCGAAAAAAGGACATCAGCGGCCCGTTGGGGCCGAGCCAGCACTAGACGAATCGATTTCAGTTGAGCCGACAGTTGGTTGGCATTGCACCCATTCGTTCTATCAGTTTGATCGAGCGAGACTTGCTCAGCTCACGGACGCCGAGCGCACGGAGGGTCTGGTGGCCTTTAGGGAAGCATTGAATGAAGAGTCCGCGTCGAGTCCAACACGGCTTCAGAAGTGGATTGTCCCTGGTCATAAAGCGGACTTCGCAGTTAT
>DONH01000356.1 GCA_003509235.1 Planctomycetaceae bacterium | reverse complement strand
TCAAGTCACTAATGCGTTGGATTGTCCTGTCAAAACCATATAGCCTCTCCAGTCGTATAAAGGGAGGGAGTACATCAGATGCGCCGGACTCTGGTGAGCAGCCGCACTTCAGTCGTTTTTATGTCAGGCAAATGCAACCAGAGCAACTCTATGATTCTTTGCTTGTGGCTACTAAAGCAGATCGTAGCGAGGCTGCAGGTCGTCAAGATCGCTGGTTGTCGCAGTTTGTAATTGTGTTTGGTACAGATGAGGGCGATTCGAGTACGACATTTAATGGAACAATTCCTCAGATACTGATGTTGTTCAATGGTGATCTAATTCAGGCAGCTACGTCACTCAATCAAGATGGGTTTCTTGACCAAATAGTGCTGGCAAATCGAACAAATCGAGACAAGATTAATGCCCTTTACCTGGCAGCTCTTGCAAGATGGCCGTCATCAAGCGAACTGCGGTATGCAAATCACCTGCTCCTTGCTCGCAAGGGACAGGTCAAAGAGGCGTTGCAAGATGTATGGTGGGCACTGCTGAACTCGAATGAGTTTATTTTAAATCACTAGCGAGGACGGTGCTATATGGATAGGACAAGTTGTCGATCGGTACCATGCGGCAAGAGAAGTCGTAGAAATTTTCTTTCACATATTGGCGGATTGGCAGCGTTGTCGACTCCCTTTGCATCATTTACTAATTCGTTGCTTGCCAATGCCGAGGAGCTCAAAAAACATCACAAGTCTGCGATTCTCCTCTGGATGGGTGGAGGTCCAAGCACGATGGATATCTGGGATCTCAAGCCAGGTCAAGCAACAGGCGGACCATTTCAGCAGATTGCGACATCTGTTGACGGCATAGCGATCAGCGAACACATGCCAATGACGGCCAAGCAAATGCACCATCTTGCAATCGTTCGTTCGATGAGTACGCGTGAGGCTGATCATCAAAGAGGGCGTTACTACATGCATACCGGGTTTGTCCCAAATCCGAATGTAGAGCATCCTGGGTACGGGTCACTGATTGCTCATGAATTAGCGAAGGCAGTTCCATCACTCGAAATCCCACCCTTCGTTTCAGTTGGTGGTGGCAGTGTTGGCCCTGGCTTTCTTGGTACATCGTGGGCGCCATTTGTTGTCAGCCCTCAAGGAGACGTAAAGAACCTCGAGTCATCAGTGTCTGAAGAGCGGCTGCTAAGTAGGCTTCAGATGCTTGCGGCCATTGAGGATCGATTTATTCAGGAAAGACGAGGCCAGTTACCAAAAGATCACCGAGAAATTGTCGGTAAGTCGGTCCAACTCATGTCAAGCAGTCAGCTTGCGGCATTCAAAGTGTCAGAAGAGCCAGCATCTGTACGGGAGAGATACGGAGAGACGAATTTTGGACAGGGGTGTTTGATGGCCCGGCGGCTGGTGGAGGTTGGCGTGCCTTTCGTTGAAGTCAATCTTGGTGGTTGGGATAATCACAGTAATATTTTTGGGACACTGGCTGATCAAAGATTGCCAAATCTTGATAGAGCCATGAGTGCACTAATCGCTGATCTTGCTGATCGAGGTATTTTGGATACGACGGCTGTAATTTGGATGGGCGAATTCGGAAGAACGCCCACAATAAATGGAAATGGGGGCCGTGATCATTGGGCCCGAAGTTGGAGTGCTGTTGTTGGTGGAGCAGGGTTTAATCGTGGTGTCGTAGTTGGGGAAACAAGTGCTGATGGGCGGGAAGTTGCCAGTGAACCTTATTCATCTCAGGACTTGATGACGAGCGTTCTAAAATCACTCGACATTTCGCTTGAGACAACATTTCGTGCAAAAAACGGTCGACCAATGAAAATTGCAAATGGCGGCCAGATTATTCCAGGTCTCTTCAGCTAGAAAAGTGGAAAACCTCCTGAAATGAGACCACGAAGTGGCTCAAGATCCTGGGCAGGCTAAACTTGTCGCGCAGGACTCGTTTTTCTGGAACTCTGTGAGGAAGCCATGGCTGTTGATCTCGAACGTGAGAATTGGTCTGTTGCTGACTCTACAGATCTCTACGAGGTTGCACGTTGGGGTAATGGTTATTTCTCGATTGCTGATAATGGCAATCTACTTGTTCATCCAGACAGAAACCCTAAGCGGCACGTTGATCTCAAAGAACTTGTTGATCGACTTCAGGTGCGAGGCATTGATCTCCCAATTCTGCTGCGATTCGGGGAAATTCTACAGCATAGGCTTCAAGAAATTCATCAAGCCTTTTGCTCTTCAATGAAAGAAAGTAGCTACCGAGGTGACTACTGTTGTATCTATCCTATTAAGGTAAACCAGCAGCGGCAGGTCGTCGAAGAGGTCTTGCGATTTGGTCGTGCCTATCAATTTGGTCTCGAGGCAGGTAGTAAGCCGGAGTTGCTTGCCGTTGTCGCGTTGGCAGACAACGAGACTCCAATAATCTGCAATGGCTTTAAAGATGCAGAGTTCATCGAGATGGTAATGCTTGCACAAAAAATTGGCCGGAACATCATTCCTGTAGTAGAGAGGTACTCTGAACTTTCGCAACTCTTGGATTGTGCAGAAAGAATAGGTGTCCGGCCAAATATTGGGATGCGAATGAAGTTGGCGACCAGAGGGAGTGGTCGATGGCATGCATCGGCTGGTTTTCGGAGCAAATTTGGGTTAAGTGTCTCTGAACTCATGAAAGGAGTCGATCTCTTGGCTGGCCGTGATATGAGTGACTGTTTCCAGTTGTTACATTTCCATCAAGGCAGCCAGATAACAAATATACGACATATTAAAGCAGCGCTGAATGAATCAGCTCGCGTGTATGTAGAGCTTGTAAAACGTGGCGCCGGCTTAAAGTTTCTCGATGTCGGTGGCGGCTTAGGCGTTGATTACGACGGATCGCAAACAAATTTTGAGTCGAGCGTAAACTACAGTCTTCAAGAGTACGCAAACGACGTTGTCTCTCATGTTCAGAATGTTTGTGATGATGCAGGTGTTGAGCATCCAACCATAATGTCAGAAAGTGGTCGGGCTGTGGTTGCGTACCATAGCATGCTGGTATTCAGCGTTCTGGGGGTCTCAGAACAAGCGAACCACGAACACATTGGCCAGCCATCGCCGAATGTAGAGCAGCCAGTCCAGGATCTGCTTGAGACTTTTGAAGGTCTCAATATCAGGAATTTGCTTGAGTCGTATCATGATGCACAGCAGTCGCTTGATACTGCAATGAATTTGTTTGCGAGTGGCTATCTACCACTCGATCAGCGAGCACTCGTAGAGCAGGTATACTGGTCGATTTGTCAAAGAATTAACAAGCTTGCGAAACAGCTCGAATACATTCCAGAAGAAATCGAGGCAATCTCACCGAGTCTTTGTGATACGTACTTCTGTAATTTTTCGTTATTCCAGTCGATTCCGGATTCGTGGGCAATAAAGCAGCTTTTCCCGTTGATGCCGATTCACCGTTTGCACGAGCGGCCCGACTGCTCGGCAGTTCTTGGGGACGTGACGTGTGATTCCGATGGCAAGATTGAGCAGTTCATTGATCGTCGCGATGTGAAACGGTCCCTTCCTTTGCACTCGCTCAGGAATGAGCCATATTATCTTGGTGCATTTCTTGTTGGTGCATACCAAGAGATTCTTGGCGACCTTCATAATCTCTTTGGGGATACCCACGCTGTTCATATTAGCTCGGATGAGCACGGAAGAGTCGCCGTGGATACAGTTGTGAAAGGAGACACCGTTAGCCAAGTGCTCCAGTACGTTGAGTTCAATCCCGAAGAACTGGCAAAAAATCTTCGATGTTCGATTGAAGAGGCTGTTCGTGATGGTTTGATAAGTGATGGGCAGGCAGGTCGTTTTATTCGTTTCTATGAAGATGGCCTAGGTGGCTATACGTATCTTGAGGAGTCGACTGTGCCAGAGAGCAGTTGAGTAAAACGTGCAACTCATTCGTCTTGGGGCGGCCGCCCTAAATCAAACACCATTGGACTGGGAAGGCAATCTGAGCCGGATCGTATCAGCGTGCGAAGAGGCTCGTCGTCGACAGATTTCGATTCTCTGTTGCCCAGAACTTTGTGTCAGTGGATACGGTTGCGAAGATGCGTTTCATTCGTCGGGCGTCCTTTCAACGGCTATGGACATATTGCTCGAACTTGAACCGGTTAGCCGTGGGCTTGTTTTGGCGGTTGGTTTGCCGGTGCGGTGGGCCAGTGGTGTTTACGATGGGGTTGCGTTACTCGTCGATGGTGACCTCCTCGGCATTTCTGCAAAGCAGCACTTGGCGGGTGATGGTCTGCATTATGAGCCTCGTTGGTTTCGTCGCTGGCCATCGGG
>DONH01000217.1 GCA_003509235.1 Planctomycetaceae bacterium | reverse complement strand
CCAAAGTCAAAACCTCTCCAATCCTACATGGATTTGAGAGCAAAATAATGGCAACTCCAGCTGCTACTCTGTTTATTGGGTCTGATGAAGAGTGAAAAATGTCTGCGATAGCATATAAGCAAGAGTCCGTTGGAAGCTTATCAGTGCCATCTCCTTTGAAATCCACATTGCTTTTCTGTTTTCTAGAAATAGAGTGCTTCCATTGAAAGGGAGGACACCTCAACATCATTTTTTCATTTAGAAAAGTTGATATTTTTTCAAGATAGTTCGCCTCTGCTCTCCCACATATATATCTTTCGGAAAGAAGAGCCTGACTCCTGTTGAGCACATCGACTGTTACTTGAGTAATACACGGAGCCAGCGACATTTCTAGCAGAACACGTTCCAGCGCTCTAAAAGAATTTATAAATCTATGTGGACTTTTAGTTTTTTTAACCCCCTCAGAATACCTAGTAAATGCTTTTGCAAAATCAGCGATCGGAGCTTTTATAAGCTCTCCTTTACAATTGCGAGTTGTATCCCAATTACGCCAAACGAGATTGTGTGGTTTGCCACTCCTAAATCTAACATGATCGCTCATATTCCAAGTGACTGCATCCCAATTCAGATCAGCACCGAACACAGTCAATTCGTTCTTGACCATCTCAATGAAGGCGTTGACGTTATCAAATGCGTCTACTTCACGCTTGGGAACAAATGGTATTATTTGTGCCACTCAAAACCTACCTTTCTACAATCAGCCGCGAATTCCCGCTCTAAGGTCCGTTCTATTTCCTTTCCACCCCCCACAAGCACAACCTGTTTTTCAGCCCTTGTGATGGCCGTATACAACCAGGACGGGTCCATCAGCCGCGTCTGGTAGACCGGGATTATAACACGCTTCACCTGACTGCCCTGACACTTGTGGCAAGTGATAGCGTAGGCCAAACTCAAGTCGATGAGCTGGCCCGCGTCAAAAGAAACGAACTTGTCATCAAGATTTGCCGTAAGGCTGTGTTTATCCCGATCTACGTTCAAGACTTTCCCCAAGCTGCCATTGAAAACTGTTCGTTGATAGTCGTTCTTCAAATGAATAACTGGCTCTCCTGGGCAAAAGTATTGCCCCAAACTGCCTTTAAGTTCAGGCAAGTTGGCCTGCTGTTTATACTTGTCATGGAACAGGCGATTAAGACGATCCACACCCGCGGGGCCACGGTTGGTAGCCGTGACGATCATCAGATCCCCGTCGAAACCACCAAGGTCTTCTGCCACCTGTTCGACAATTGCCGGAATAGAATCCAATGAGGCTGGGATAAAGGATACGCTTTCTCCTCTGCTGTGATATTGGTCAAAGGCAGGCATGTGCTTTTCGCGTATTGCCTTGGCAACCAAAGGAATCCCACTATCTTCTGTCTGACGGTAGATTTTGTTGAGCCTGACAGTAATTGAATCGTCATTTACGAGCCGGTGAAAGACAAGGCCGAAACCAATGGGCGGTAATTGAGCCGGATCACCCGAAAGAAGTAGCCGGGAGCCTTTTTTCATGTGCTTCATCAGAGAGTGAAATGTAGCCAGATCAACCATGCTAGCCTCATCAACGACCACCAGCGTCCTTTCGTTAATTTCAGCCAGATCGTGTTCTTCCTCGTCATGATCTTCTTGGAGTTCAGCCAGAGTGCGGGTCAATGTCTTTGCAAGCAAGCCAGTGCTTTGGCTTAGCTTCAATGCGGCCTTACCTGAAAGGGTTGCCATCAATACATTGCCGCCAAGTCTGTGCCAGAGCCGCACGACGTAGCGCAGGATCGTCGTCTTGCCTGTTCCGGCCCCGCCAACCAGACAGGACAAAGGAGACCGGAGAATGTGGAGCATGGCCTGAAACTGTTCCTCATCAGGTTTCACATATCCGGCAGAAAGCGTTCGTAAGATGTCTCTGACGTTCTGTTCATCGACTTTGATGCCGTTGTTTTCAAGCTGTCGCAACGCGCCAACGACTGCCCTTTCCATAAAAGCCGACCCGGGTGGTAACCAAAGGCCATCACGTCCAATTATCGCTCCAAATTTCACACCAAGTTCAATCGCTTCATAAACCCGCTTAAAGTCATCAAGTTTTTGCTCTAAAAGACTTTCAAAATCAAAAAGCGACATAGCGGTAGAACCAGAAGCCAAAATATCTCTGACAGCAGAATCAACGGCCCCCAGGAGTCGCTTGTTGGACCTGTCTGGTGCTGCTGATCCAATTTCAGCAAGTACCTTAAGGCCAAGGGTATCGACCTCTTTCCAATTCATCATTGAGGCCATGCACCATGGGTTGCTACGAAGCCGATCCACGGCCTGCTTACCAAAGGTGTTGGCGCATATTTTCAAAAGCCTTGTAGAGTCGATGCCATGACTTTGGAACCATGAAGCCAGATCAGATTCGGCTTCATGCTTCTTCCATTCTCGGCAGACAAGAGAAGCCAGCCGGACAGACAGTATTGGACGGCCAGGAGCGATGATTTCCGCTATCTCAGCGACATTGCCACTAGAGAGAACAGAGGCTAGTTCGTTACCCCATTTATCCCACAAACGCTTGGCGCGTGTCTGGCCAATGCCGGGGCAACTGTTCGAGAGAAAACTGACGACGAGTTTACCTGTGGGCCTTTGGCGATAGGCATACTCAGCTTCTATTTGATCGCCCCATTTGGTATTCTTGATTGGCCCTGAGACAGTCCAGATTTCATCTTTGGAAGGAACGCCAATCAGTCGAGCAGCGTAAGCCTTCACCTGAACGGAATCGCCAGCCTGTTCACCATCGAGGACTTCACCCGTGAAGATGGTCCCGAAGGGTTTGTGAGATACTATGCGCTTCACATGGACCTGCATCAATCCTCCGGCCATTCGGTACGGATTGCAGTTCCAGTGGATTCGATCTGGGCCAACTGCGAGAGCAGCATGGTATTTTCTTCGCGCAAGAATTCAATCTCAGCCTCTTTTTCAGCAAGGGCGCGTGCGAGGTCGTTCTTTTCCGTTGCCGTTCTAGCAAGGCGATCTGCGGCAGATTTATCGTGCTGATCTGCGAGCAGACGAGAGCCGATAGGTTTGACTCCTTGGACTTGAGCCAGTGCATTGATCGGCGAAGCCAGTTCAGGTTTACGGAAGAAGTGTTGCTCCTGGCTCTGACGCAGGCCAATAGCCTTTGCTATGCCTCT
>DONH01000490.1 GCA_003509235.1 Planctomycetaceae bacterium | reverse complement strand
GGATTTATCTGGGTGGGCAGGGAAAGAAGGTCTCTGGTCAGTGCAAGATGGCGCTATTGTCGGGAAGACTTCAAAAGAGAATCCAGTGGACGGAAACACCTTTCTCATCTGGCAGGGTGGAGAGCCAGGTGACTTTGTACTCAAACTGAAAGTTCGTTTCACGGGCAACAATACTGGTGTGCAATATCGCAGTGAATTGTTTGGTGAGCCAGATGACTTTGCAGTAAAAGGATATCAGGCAGATCTGCACCCCAAGCCTGAGTTCTACGGAATGCTGTACGCAGAGAAATGGCGAGGAATCGTTGCGAAACGATTTCAGAAGGTTGTTGTCGGTGATGACGGCAAACCAGAAGTCGTGGGCGAGGTAGGTGACAAGGCTCAGAAGCTTGTTGACAGCGAGTGGAATGAGTTGACGATCATTGCGGTCGGTGACCGACAGGTCCATCAGGTGAATGGCATTACAACTATGGACCTTACTGACAATCATCCGGAAGCGAAAAGAAAAGGAATCATCGCCTTGCAGCTCCACAAGGGGCCGCCAATGAAAGCAGAGTTTAAAGATATTCAGCTCAAGCGATTGAATCGCAAGGAAGGAAAGGCGGCCATCAAAGTGTCGGCAGGTGGTCGAAAGAACGATTCAGAAGGAGTCGCAGGAACGAGAGACTTAGGTCCAGAGAATAGAGCAACGCCAGTGTCACGCATCAAGGCGGCAAAAGGTTTTAAAGTTGAGTTGCTCTATTCCGTTCCCTCAGAGAAGCAAGGCTCATGGGTCAATCTTTGTACAGATAACAAAGGGCGTCTCTTGGTAAGTGATCAGTTTGGTGGGCTGTATCGCATCACACCTCCGAAACCGGGAAAGACGCTGAATGTTGATGATGTGCAATCAGTGCCAGCTGATATTCGAGCTGTCAACGGAATGGTCTGGGCGCACGATGCGCTCTATGTCGGGGTGAACGATTACGAGAAAAAGATTTCATCGGGCCTCTATCGTCTTACGGACAGTGATGGCGACGACCAGCTTGATAAAGTTGAATGCCTGAGGGAAATGGACGCCCGTGGAGACCACGGCGTGCATGCTGTGGTGCCGAGTCCTGACGGGAATTCTTTTTTTCTGATTACTGGAAATAGCACGAAGCCAACAGAATATGTTGAGTCTTCACAGGTGCCAGAAGTCTGGGGCGAAGATCACCTCTTGCCAAGTTTTCCTGATGGCCGTGGTCATAATCGTGGTGTTCTTGCGCCTGGTGGCATCATCTATAAAGTCGATCGAGATGGAAAAAATTTCGAAGTCTACGCAAATGGTTTTCGGAATATTTTTGACGCAGCGTTCAATCATGATGGTGAACTCTTCACCTATGACGCAGACATGGAGTACGACTTCAATGCTCCGTGGTACCGTCCAACACGAATTAACCATGTGACAAGTGGTGCTGAGGTTGGCTGGAGGAATGGCGCAGGGAAGCGACCACCGTTTTATGCAGACAGTCTGCCGGCAGCTCTTGATATTGGACCAGGTTCACCTACAGGGGTGACATTCGGGTATGGCGCAAAGTTTCCAGCGAAATATCAAAATGCACTCTATGCACTTGATTGGAGTTGGGGCAAGTTGTACGCAATCCATCTGAAACCGGAAGGGGCCTCGTATACGGCTACTAAAGAAGAGTTTGTTACTGGTGCGCCACTGCCAATCACCGATGCAATCATTCATCCAGACGATGGTGCTATGTATTTCACAATTGGTGGAAGGAAAGTTCAGTCTGGGCTTTATCGTGTGACTTATATTGGTGATGAATCAACAGATCCAGTTGTTCCCGATTCCATTGAAAATGTGGCAAGAACAACACGGCATCGGCTGGAAGCGTTTCATGGGAAAAAAGACGCAGATGCTGTAAGAGTAGCATGGCCATATCTTTCAGATCCTGATCGTTTTATTCGCTTTGCAGCTCGAACTGCGATTGAGCATCAACCAGTCGAAGAGTGGGCAGACAAGGCTCTTACTGAATCAGACCCGCAGAAACAGGTTGAGGCGCTTCTGGCACTCACCCGCGTAACAGGCGTATGCCCACAGCATCGAGACGATTCAACACCGCCAGTCGATACGGACATGCGTGACAAGCTCCTTCAAGCAATGATCAAGATTGATCTCACTAACCTCGATCAAACAACCCAGCTTACGTATCAACGAACACTTCAAATTATCTTGAGTCGGTTTGGTCGGCCCGATGAAGCAGTCATGAACCAGCTCGTCGCAAAGATTGATCCACTCTTTCCTTCTGAATCGGCTGACATGAATTGGTTGTTGTGCGAGACCCTTGCGTGGCTTGAGTCACCCACTATTGCACAGAAGGCGATTGCCATGATTCAATCTGTTCCAACTCAGGAGGAACAGATGCAGTACGCGAGGTCCATCCGTTTGCTCAAAGCTGGATGGACTGACGAACTGAAGGAAGACTATTTCGAATGGTTTTTGAAGGCTGCAAACTATCGAGGTGGTGCGAGTTTTGCCAAGTTTGTTGAATTCATTCGAGATGATGCCGTTGCATCGCTCAGTGATGCACAGAAAGAGTCACTTGCAGAGATTCTTGCCAAAAAACCAGAAGTGAAGTCTGCTCTCGAAAACCTAGGTGAAGTATTCAAGGGGCGTCAGTCCAAAGATTGGGAACTCGATGAGCTAGCTGTGGCCGCTCAATCAGGTATGCAGGGCCGGGACTTTGTAAATGGACGAACAATGTTTGCAGCTGCCGGTTGTTATGCCTGCCACCGATTTCAGAATCAGGGCGGAATGACCGGGCCTGATCTCACAACTGCGGGCCGACGTTATTCAACACGCGATCTGATTGATCAGGTTATTCATCCGAGCAAAGTAATTAATGATCAATTTTCTGCGGTAACTGTTCTGACAAACGACGGCATCGTACATAACGGTGTGATCGTGAATCTTGGGCAGAAAGGGGATGGGGGGAATATTGTTCTCAATACTGATCTCGCTGACCCCTGGGAACGTGTGTCAATAAATAGAGATGACATTGATGAGATGATGGTGTCGTAAACCTCACCGATGCCAGTTGGCCTGTTTAGTCGAATGACCCAAGATGAAATACTTGATCTGACGGCTTATTTAATCAGTGGTGGTGATTCGGACCACGAATATTTTCAGTGACACGAAATCAATGAGTGTAGGGGGCTGACTACCTCAGGTGACAATTGAAGTGAATGGTGAGAATTGCGTGATTGTGCCTCGCGAGCTACCTCCGAAATCTTCGCCTATAAAAAGCTCACCACCAACATAGAGGATGGCCTCTTGTTCCGTTCCTGGTGCAACCCACTGAGTCCTGAGTTCTCCGTCCTTTTCAATCACTTTTATGCGATCGAGTGAGTCGTACAAGGCAAGTATTCGGTCGCTTGATGGATCGTATGAAAGGTCAGCAAGGTCGGTGTGACTCCCCTCAATGACGAGTGTATTGATGAAGGTCACACTACTTACGGTTGAGCTGCTTTTTATGGAAAGGCCAAAGCGAAAAATTTCTCCAGTACTTTGAAGGCCTGCGTAAAAAACACCGCCCTCTTGGTGAGAGTCGTCAGGTACAAAAGTAAGTGCTTCAAGCCCAAGGTTGCTTGGACCAGTCATCCAGTTTGTGAGATTGAATGTACGAGTTACTTGTCCACTGGAGACATCAAACTCGTAAACGCTATCGGGGTTCTCGACACCTATGTAGACAAAATTACTTGTGTGGTCTGCAACCGTGATTGCTTCAAGGTCGCCACCAATATTCCAGTGCACGAGGTCGGTGCCGTCCCGATTCATCATCGATACGATACCTTCGTCACTTACTGCAAAAATCTTTTCCAAACCCTGGTGCCATGCCAGACCACTTGTTTCGTATCCGACAGGCAAGTCGGCAATCACGCTTCCTGGGAAAACTGCAGGGGGTAAAATCTGAAGTTCACTTGTTACCGGTTTGCCAATGGTTCCATCGCTATTGATG
>DONH01000101.1 GCA_003509235.1 Planctomycetaceae bacterium | reverse complement strand
TACGAGGGAAGTACATCTCAAGGCTTTTGGGCTGAGGCCTGGAAGCATTATCGTCAGAATACGGTTGGAATAATTGCACTTTCATTTGTTGTTTTTTTAACAATCGTTGCATTATTTGCACCGGTAATAGCAGGTACAAAGCCTGTTATTTGTTGCTACAAAAATCAATTGTATATGCCATGTCTGGGCTACTTTGATCGCAGTTTAGAGGCTCCCATATTCACGAAAGATAAGTTCCGTGGAACGTATCCAAAGAACTTGCAAGAAAAAGATCCAAACAGTTGGGCTATATGGCCATTGGTTTTTCAAGATCCATATCGTCGTGTGAGAGAAAATGAATGGCCTGGCCGACCAGCGAATCCATCGAGAGATCAGGGGCATCCCACGTTAAATAACTTATTTGGTACTGATCAGTATGGTGTTGATATCTTCGCTAAAATGGTACATGGAACAACAATCGCGCTCTTAGTTGGATTCGTTTCCATGGGCATTGCAGGTACCGTCGGTATTTTTATCGGTGCGATTGGGGGATACTTTGGTGGTTGGGTGGACAGTCTCACCAGTCGTTTAACGGAGGTTGTGCTTTGTATTCCTACTCTTGTCTTAATCCTTGCAATAGTGGCGGTCGTTGAAAAGCCTACGATCTGGAAGACGATGGCCATTATCGGCGCTACAGGTTGGACAGGCATTGCACGGCTAACAAGAGCAGAGTTTTTGCGTCTTAAACAGACAGAATTTGTTATGTCTGCCCGCGCATCTGGAGCGGGTTCAATTCGTATTATGTTTGCACATATTCTTCCTAACGCACTAGCGCCGGTATTGGTACCGATTACTTTTGGAATTGCTTCAGCAATTCTTGTCGAGGGGGCTCTCTCTTTTCTTGGTTTTGGCCCCCCGCCACCGACGGCTAGTTGGGGCTCAATACTAAATTCTGCTCGGAGTAACTTACAGTTATGGTGGTTGGTTTTTTTTCCGGGTGTCGGGATTTTTCTAACCGTACTTTCTTACAACCTTGTTGGTGAAGCGATTCAAGAAGCTACAGATCCTCGTTTGCGTGAGGCTAAGAAATGAGAGAATCACTATTGGATGTCGCTGATCTCACGACAGTTTTTGAAACTTCAAATCAGAAAGTCATAGCTGTTAATGACGTGACACTCTCAGTTGAAAGAGGCAAGACGCTCGGTTTGGTTGGTGAAAGTGGAAGTGGCAAGAGTGTTACTGCTATGTCAATTTTGAGGCTTGTTTCCGCGCCAGGGAAGATTGAATCTGGAACCATCACATTATCTATTGACGATACATCTGTTGATTTGTTGAGAGAAAGTGATTCGAAACTAAGGAAGATTCGTGGCGGACGAATCGCCATGATATTTCAGGAACCTATGACTAGTTTAAATCCTGTGTATACAACTGGATACCAGGTCATGGAGGCGATTCTTCTCCATAAGAAAATTAGCAAAGAAGAAGCAAGGCGAAAAACGATCGAACTATTTGATGAGGTTGGAATACCTGATCCATCCGATCGAATACATATGTACCCTCATGAAATGTCAGGTGGTCAGCGGCAGCGAGTCATGATTGCGATGGCACTTTCGTGTAGCCCAGATTTATTAATTGCCGACGAGCCCACTACGGCATTAGATGTCACAATACAAGCACAGATACTTAATCTTCTTAAGCATCTCTGCGTTAAACGCAGCATGGGCATGATATTTATTACACACGATCTAGGTGTAATTGCAGAGATTGCAGATGATGTAGCAGTGATGTATCGCGGTAATGTAGTCGAGCATTCTGATGTGTTAAGTATTTTTACGAAGTGTAAGCATCCGTATACAAAGAGTCTGCTGTTATGCCGTCCAATGCTTAGTGGAAATAATAAAAGACTTCCAACGGTTACCGACTTCATGGAAACAGAGTTGCAAAATGACGGCAGCTTAAAAATTTTGGAGAAGAGTGTTTCTGATGAAAGTCTTCGTCGTGTAGAGGAAAAGGGGCGAGGCCGACACCTGTATCCTCTCAAGCGTCTTGCTCAACTAGGGTATTCGGGGTCACGCGATGATTACGAGGATGGCATTAGCTACGCGGGTGAAACAGAGAGCCCTTTGGTGAGCGTGAAGGATTTAAGAGTGCACTTCCCTGTTCGGCGGGGAATATTCAGTCGTGTTTCCGGATGGGTGAAGGCAGTGGATGGTGTCACGTTTGATGTTTATCGTGGACAAACACTTGGTCTTGTGGGTGAATCAGGTTGTGGAAAAACGACGACTGGCCGTTGTTTGATGAGATTAATTAATCCTACGAGTGGCACATTCATGTTCGGTGGAGTGGATATATCCACGATGTCACAATCAGAACTGCGTCCCTTCAGGAAGCGATTTCAGATAATTTTCCAAGACCCATATGGTTCATTGAACCCAAGAAAAACGATTGAGGAAATTATTACTGAGCCCATGCGATTTCATGGTATGGGAGGAAGTCGTAAAGATCGGCAGCAAAAAGCGCTCGATTTATTGGAGAAAGTTGGGCTTCCTGGTATTCATTATCTCAACAGGTATCCACATGAATTTTCTGGTGGCCAAAGACAGAGAGTTTGTATAGCCAGAGCGTTGGCCGTTAATCCAGAGCTTATAATATGCGATGAGGCAGTGTCGGCACTTGATGTATCCGTCCAGGCTCAAGTACTTAATCTACTTAAAGACCTGCAGTCAGAATTAGGTTTAACTTATATTTTCATAAGCCATGATCTTTCAGTTGTTAAGTTCATGAGTGACATGATGGCTGTGATGAAAAGTGGAAGATTTGTTGAATTTGGTCCGAGTGAATGCATCTACAAAGATCCAAAAAACGAATACACAAAAGAGCTCATTCGATCGATTCCAAATGTTAATATTGACCAGATAGAGAGTCGGCAAAAAATCCAGATTTAATTGTCGCCATATCAATGAAGATTATGCCCTACGTGCAAGAATTAAATCTTTGCGAGGCTCAGCAGGAGTTGAAACGGTCTGCCGCGAGGTCGAGCCCCCCCAGGTCGACCTCGCAGGCAACCGCTTCCACTGCCATGTGGCCAGCCGGGAACTGGAATGCTGCGGTGGTGATGCAGCAAAAGTTTTTATAAAAATGTAGGCCGTGATTACCGCTGTGACTTCCGACTCGACCGAGCCATATTCTGCCGTCTAACAAAGAAGGTTTTTGGATCATCAATGACCCACGGTGTGCTCCATGTCTTGCCATCATCTTGACTACAAAC
>DONH01000247.1 GCA_003509235.1 Planctomycetaceae bacterium | reverse complement strand
GGTTGGAGACTTTAAAAGCGGGCTTTATTATCTAGCAAAGAAACGCCCCGAGATTGAATTGATTCCGGTACATATCGACAACCTTAATAGAGTATTGCCGCGCGGAGAATTTTTGCCCGTGCCCTTACTTTCTTGCATAAGCTTTGGGCCTCCACTTTGGTTGGAGCGAGATGAAGCCAAGCTAGACTTTCTCGCGCGAGCACGCAGGGCAGTCTTATCGTTAAAGGAATAGGAAAGTGGCAGTACTAAACCCCAACGGGAATTTGAGAGAGAGCGCATTCTAAGTGAACGATATTCGTACCATTGCTTTAGTTGCTGGCGTCCTGCTCTTACTATCTGTAGTGACGGGTGTAGGACAATTTCTGAAAAGGCATCCGGACAGGGGTATTGATGCTGCTGCCGTTCGGACATTCAATATGCGAATTCGTGGGTGGTGGGTCCTGTGTACAGTTCTGGCTGCCGCTTTCTGGCTTGGATCGACTGCCACGGTTACCTTATTTGGATTCGTTTCTTTTTGGGCATTGCGAGAGTTCATTACACTCACGCCAACTCGCAAGGGAGATCATAGGGCGTTGTTTTGGGTGTTCTTTCTTTTCACGCCCCTCCATTATGTGCTCGTCGGACTGAATCGATACGATATTTACAGTGTTTTTCTTCCTGTTTACGCGACGCTTTTTGTTCTTGCCAGGGCGGCGGTAGCTGGCGACTACAAGCGATTTCTTGAACGAACAGCAAAGATTCAAGCGGGACTTGTTGTATGTGTGTACTGTTTGTCATTTGCGCCAGCTCTCCTTGAGCTCCAAGTCGACGGAGGGCCGGAACGAGTGAGTGAATTAGGTAGCCGTGACGCAAACTTTCGGCTGCTGTTCTTTTTGATTCTTTTGGTTCAGTTCGCTGACTGTATGCAGTATGTGTGGAGTCGAATGCTGGGGCAAAATTTAGTTGCTGCCGCAGTCAGTTCGAATCGGACATGGGAAGGCCTACTTGGCAGTGCAACAAGTACGGCGCTTCTTGCAGCAGTTTTATGGTGGGCCGCACCACCTTTTCAGCCATGGCAGGCTGCAGTTGTGGGGCTGGTAGTTGCGGGTGTGGGATTTGCTGGTGGCATGACAATGTCAGCCATTAAGCGGGACCGCGGTGTAAAAGACTATGGAACGCTTGTAGTTGGTCATGGTGGCGTGCTTGATCGTATTGATTCGATCTGCTTTGCAGCGCCAGTTTTCTATCACATGACAGTTCTAGTTGTTGGCGGCTAGTTGCGATTGGTTTCTCGCTGAGTGCGTTGAGCTCGCTGAACATAAATCGATTGTCGTGCCGCCGTTGCAGAAACTCGATCCCTTGCGGTTCCTTTTAGGTATGGGGCATCTGGGCTTTGTCCACGAGTGGTTTGTGCGATGTCTTGAACCTGAGGAATCGAAGCGGCGACTGAGGCGGGTGGGGCAGGGCAACCACGCTTTACCCATTCAAGCCAAACGGTTTGCAGTTTACCGATATCATGAATTCCGTAGTATTGATTCAATGATTCTGGCCAATCACTACTTGCTAAACCGTCGCCAATGAACTGAATGTATCGTTTTCTGCCGCCTCGCTCTATCAGGTAACGAGCAAGTGAGTATCCCTGTGAATAAAGTGGAAGCACATCTGCCGGATATTCTTTCATAGCGAACATTTCGGGGAATGAAATCCCTCTGCCTGTCCGTAGAAACTCTATGAGTAGTCTGTGCTGACGAGCTCGCTCTACTGGATGCTCCACGGTTGTGCAGGCGCCCTCATCGGCCCATCGTGGTAGCGGTTGACGAAAGTGGCTGGCAAATATTGTGTGAGTGACCTCATGCGGGAGAACGGAGTCGAGAATCCGTTCTTCACTGCCTTGGATAGTCATTGTCCAGTTGAAGACTTCACCCCGATCAAATACAAAACTTGTCGCACCACCTGCCCCGAGTGTTGGGGCTACTTCTGCTGTTATCGGACACGGCTGGCTCCACCGAGGAAGCGGCTGTCCGATCCATTCAATGGCGAGGTCGTGGCGATACTGTTCGGCAGCATCTCCAATCTTCTGTGCCAATCGCGGGCTTGGCGCTTCAATAACAAAGTTTGCGGTTCTATAGCCTGCTGCAAATAGAATATTCGCCGGCAGGATAAACGCTGTTATCGCACCGATGAGAAAAAATCTTCTTTCGAGTTTTCCAAACTGCATGTATTCACCACTTCGGAGACGGTGTCATCTGCATTCGTGTCGATGACGAGACGTCGGACGGTAGCGGTGGAAAGAAGACGAGGCCAGAGCGATTTGAACCCCAAAGTCTATTCGGCAGGAATCAGCCTTGGCCATGCTAGCTGAAGCTGATTTGCTTGCGGTATCTCAAGGGTTGTGCCTGGAGATAGCGATACCCGTGGCTGAACAGTCTTATTCCATGCAAAAAGGCTGCGGTAATAACGGCCATCGCCGTAGGCACTCTCTGCGAGTTGCCACCAAGAATCACCCTCTTGCACGTTATAAAGCATTCCCGGCGACAGCTTTTTAATTGGCTTTGTGGTAATTGTTTGAGGTGGTGAAATGGCGATGGGTGGGGATTGTGGAGGTAACTGTGAATTGACGTTATCTATAGCTTGTGGTGATACCTCGGAAATTTTTTGTATTGCTTCC
>DONH01000123.1 GCA_003509235.1 Planctomycetaceae bacterium | reverse complement strand
ACCATCGGCTCCTCTAGTGCGAGTTCCCCACAATACTACCGACCATCACCCTCATAAGTAATTTGACCATTTCGAGGGGGTGCAGGCCATGGATATTCTCCAGGTTCCCATATCTGTTGCTGACCACGCCGCGCCTGTTCAACATGGAATCGTATCTTTTCTGGAACTGAAGTGTTTTCAACCTGCCCGTAAACATACGGAAGAGCTGGATTCATGATTCGAGAGAACTCTCCCAGTGGAGGCCGCTCGGCTGACAATGCAAGAATTCTGTTTCGTAGCTCAATCACAATTTCCGGATATGACTCCGACACATCGTTGCGCTCCCCGGGATCACTTTGTAAATCAAACAGGGCATCACCAATAAGCTTCCACTGGCCACTGCGTATGGAGGGGAGCCGTACACTGCCGGTGGCCTCAATGAGAATCTCCGTCCGCGGACTCTTCTTCCCTTCAAAAACAACAGGGCTCATATCCCATCCATCGAGTGCCAACGATTTGTTCGTCGAACCACCCCCAACGGCAACGAGTGTTGGAAAAAGATCCGTGACGTGCATAAGTTCGTTACACCTTGAGCCCGAGGAAATGACTCCAGGCCATCGAAGCACACAGGGCACACGAATACCACCCTCGAACGTTGTATTTTTAGTACCTCGCCAGGGGCGATTGACCTCTTCGGTGAGTCCACCATTATCATTTGTAAAGAGAACCAGCGTCTCGTCTGAAATACCGAGTTGGTCAACAGCTTTCAGCATGCGGCCGACAGCATCATCAAGACACTTAATAGCTGCAGCCCGCTTATCAAAGACATCACAATGACGTGGTATTTCCTCAAGCGGCCCATGAATTGCGTTAAATGCTACGTAATGAAAAAAGGGATCTGATTTATTCGAATGAATCGTCATGAGTCGAATTGATTCAGCAGCAATCAAATCCGTTGAATAGCCCCTTTCCATTACAGGCTGCTGATCACGGTGCCAATCAAAGACGCACAAAGGCTGTGGGGCATTATGCGGAATGAGGTGCGAATTGTAGTCAATGCCCCAGCCGTAGTGGCCATATTGATGGTCAAATCCCCGCGCGAACGGAAGATGTTCCGGCAACCACTCGCCAAGATGCCACTTTCCAATCATGGCCGTTGTGTAACCAGCCTCTTTCAGAGCATCAGCCAGGGTTCGTTCACGTGGGTCGAGCCCGTGAATTCGTCGTGTTGGCGTACCATCTGGAAGCGTGGCCAATGGCATATCGAGCAGTGCAAGGTAATCCGGTTTCCCGAAGTCCTCACTTCTCCAGTCCATCCATTGGCGGAATGGGTAACGACCTGTTAACAACGCACTGCGTGACGTGGCACACACTGGGGTCATACAAAACTGACTAAGTTGCATGCCCTGTCGGGCAAACTGATCAATGTTTGGTGTGAGCCTCACATCACCACCATGAAATCCTGGATCAGCCCAACCGAGATCATCAACTAATATCAAGATAATATTCGGCTGTGTAGACCCACTGGAATACTTCCCTTCTGCGTACACCCAGGCCGCAGGCACAACAATCAGAAGGACAATAAATGCAATGACCGTAGAGGCACGTGAAACGCCGTCTAAACGCATTTGTTGAATCACAATAATTTGCCTGATTTCCGTCGTGCCTCAAAATAGTTCACTATCATGCCACCACAAGAACTCGGTATACTGCGATCGGAGGGTGGAATCGCAGAACATCGTAAACAAATTGGGCCCGCCCTTCACGTACTGTCACCTGAAACAATTTGAATTCAATCCCGAAACAAAAGATCTCATTCTACCATGTTTTTTTTCCAATCCTTTGCTGTCTTCGCTGCCTTAACGCTTCTCATTGGAGCAACTGCACATGCTGCGGACCGTCCTAATATCCTCTACATAATGTCTGATGACCACGCTGCCCACGCAATCTCTGCGTACAGAGGCCGGCTTGCCGAGACTGCGCCAACGCCGAACCTCGATCGAATCGCGCACGAGGGTGCTCTTTTTTCCAACGCATTTTGTACAAACTCTATTTGTTCACCTTCACGGGCCTGTGTGATCACCGGACAGTACAACCACATAAATGGTGTTTTTGATCTCGGCGGACGAATCCCGCCCGGCAAACAGATGCTTCCTATTCAGATGCGAAAAGCTGGCTACCAGACGGCCATAATTGGGAAGTGGCATCTCAAAAATGAACCGGCCGACTTCGACCATTACTGCGTCCTGCCAGGGCAAGGCAAATATCACGACCCCGAATTTCGAATTCGGGGACCAAAGCCTTGGGGCAAAAACACGATCCAATTCAAAGGCAAACACGTCACAGATGCCATAACTGATTTGTCGCTTGACTGGATTGAGAACGAATGGGACCAGACAAAGCCATTTTTTCTGATGCACCATTATAAGGCACCACACGACTACTTTGATAATGCACCACGATACGAGTCGTATCTAGCTGATGTTGATATCCCTTCTCCAGCGTCTCTTTGGGAAATGAATCCGGAGTATGGATCTCTTGCCACCCGTGGCGATCAAGACGAACTTGTTCCCCACATTGGCACATCAATTGGTGGAAGAAACCCTCGGAGGTCCTACCTCCGCGACCTTCCAACACGGTACCCTAAAGAATTCCCCACGAATTTCGATCCAAACGACTACTCAGACGATGAAAACAAGAAGTTTGCCTACAACGCGTATCTCAGAAAATTCCTTCGTTGCGTAAAAGGTATTGATGACAATATCGGCCGCCTTTTTCAATACCTCGAGACCTCGGGCCAACTTGAAAATACGATTATTGTATACACCGCCGATCAGGGTTTCATGCTTGGAGAACACGACTATCAGGACAAGCGTTGGATGCTCGAACAGTCTCAGCGAATGCCACTCATGATTCGTTACCCGAAAAGAATTAGGGCTGGACAACGATTTGACACTCTGGTTGAAAATGTTGACTTTGCACCCACTCTCTTGGACTTTGCAGGTGCCACAATACCCTCCACTGTTCAAGGGCGATCTTTTCGTTCGCTTCTCGAAACTGGACAAGAGTCAGACGACTGGAAGGAAGCGACATATTATCGATATTGGATGCACATGGCTCATCATGACAACCCGGCTCATATTGGCCTTCGGACAAAGACTCATAAACTCCTCTTCTATTATGGCTGCAATTATGATGGGGGTTACCGCACGCCCCCAGGCTGGGAACTCTATGATCTCATCAACGACCCTGCAGAAACGGTCAACATCTACGACGACCCCGAGAACAAAGATCTTGTCGCTGACTTAAAAGCTCAACTCGCCGACTTGCGAAAAAAAATTGGTGATGATGGCACTCATTACCCCGCATGCGAAAAGATTCTGAAAGAATTCTGGGAGTACGACGAACCTGCTCGAAGCAATGCAATTCAAATTTCCCATGATTTCCTAGACCGCCGTCTTGGTGAACTTGACCGCGGTGACAGAAGCCCAAAAACATACGTTGGAACGGATCATCAATAGAACTGCTATTTATCCAGCTCGTGTGCCGGCGAACCACAAAACCCTGTATAGTTTTTGTGACCGACGGCAACAAAGTAGATTCACTCCCCGCTTAAATGCTAGTAATAACTTTTAGCTGAAACACTTCACGACTGTCTTGGACGCAATCAAAAATGAAACAACTATTTGGCATTCTCTTTTTTTTGTTCACTGCTCCTTCGATCGCCTACTCGGAACCCGCTAATATCATCTTGATTCTGGCAGATGACGTGAGCGCGGATATGTTTTCATGCTACGGGCAAGCAGACTCAGCACACACACCGAATATTGATCAAATTGCAACGAACGGAGCATGCTTTCGAACATGCTTTGCACCTGCTATTTGTGCTCCATCCCGCGCTTGCTTGATGACTGGAGTGTATGGCAATAGGACAGGTGTTTTTCGAAATGACATGTGGGCATTTGATTCCCGAGGAACCTTATTCACAGCGCAACCAAGTTGGGCAAAATTGATTCACGATGCCGGTTACGCGACGGCTATCGCAGGCAAATGGCACTGTGGAGCAAAAGAGGCGTGGGAAGGCGTTGTCGGATTCGATGAATATTGCCTCTGGGAAAGCCCGGGGAAAATCGAATCTCACTTTGGTACAAACCCAATAAAGACAGGCCAACGCGATGACATTACTTTGCCGGATACACGGTATTGGTATCCATCAATGGTGCAAAACGGGCACTACATACCAGTTGAGAAAAAAGATTTTGGTCCCGATAAGCGAGTTGATTTTCTACTTGACTTTATTGAACGGAAGACGCGAGAGAAGCAGCCATTCGTCGCGTATTGGCCAACGGTGATTCCACACGGTCCTTATTCCACAACGCCTGACCATGGTGATGTCTTGGATATTGAACAGGAGAAACCTAATACGGCAGGGATGCAGCGCGAGAAAAAGCTCGAGGTCATGAATCAATATGAACAAGAACGTCAGCAACGATTTATTCATCTCATTGAGCATCTTGACAAACTGATTGGTAAATTGATTGCCAGCACAAAGCAATTAGGAATCTATGACAACACCTACTTCATTTTCTGTGCTGACAATGGAACAGCGGTGACCGCGAAGGACCGAGGAGTAGAGCGTGGCGTCCACGTGCCATTTGTCGTCCAGGGTCCTGGCATAAAAAAAAGAGGGCTTACGGATGAGTTAACAGATTTTTCTGATATTGCTCCAACACTTCTCGACATGGCAGGGACTACCCCACCGGCGGACACCGCATTTGATGGAAAAAGCCTTTTGCCTTTCTTAACAGCAAAAACAGACACCCATCGTGAATGGATCTATGCCTATACAGGACCGGTACAAGTCGTTCGAACCAAAACCCATCTTCTTGAAGCAGTCTCGCCATTCTACGGAAAACCAGACGGGCGATTTTACTATACAAACGACTCCCGCTTTGGCCGAAATTATAAGAGGGTTGACGGTGAAGCTGCACATGCACAAGAACGCCAACGATTAGAAGCAGTTATTGCGAACCTGCCGTCTCACCTCGAAGAAGATCATCCATTCTGGACTTCAAAACTTGGAACAAGGTGGCTTCACTCAAACGACATTGAGGAAAACGCCAAAAAGCAACTTTACAATCACCCTGATTATTCATTCTATGACGAGACTGACTGAGTCTCTTTTCTACTATGCGAACAGTTGCCTTCCTTGTTGCTTTAGTACCAGCCTTCGTACTTCTAGAAAATACGAGAGCTGATAATCGACCAAATATGATCTTCGTCATGAGTGACGATCAGGGCTGGGGTGATGTTGCCTATAACGGACATCCGATTTTGAAAACGCCCCATCTTGATTCAATGGCGGAATCCGGCCTTCGTTTTGACCGTTTCTATGCTGGTGCCTCTGTATGTAGCCCGACGCGGGCATCGTGCCTCACTGGCCGGAACAACTGGAGAATGGATATCAATGGCCCTCTGGCTCCTGATGAGGGACATCTCCCAGCGACCGAAATCACGCTTGCAGAAGTTCTTACGGAACACGGATACGCTACCGGTCATTTCGGGAAGTGGCATGTTGGTGGATTTGATGCTGAGACGGCTGGCCCTCATGTAATGCCACCATGGCATGCTGGATTCCAGGAGTGCTTTTCAACCCACAACGTTCTACGCACATTCAACCCATACAACAAATTGGGGAAAGGAGGCATCAAAGCCTGCTACTGGCATAACGGCAGAAACATTCCTCTCACCGAGGCACAACAAGAAGCATCTCTGCGAGGTGATGACGCTGCCATTGTCATGAACAAAGCCATTACCTTTATTCAGCAGCAATCAAACAAACCATTTCTTGCTTTTATTTGGTTTCATAATGTGCATACGCCACTTGGTAAAAATCCCGATCTCATGGCTCAATACAGCGGCTGTAGTGATCAGGAGCAGATTTATTTCAGCAATATTACTGCAGTTGATAAACAGATTGGCCGACTTCGTGCCGCTTTGCGAGAATGTAATCTTGCCAACAACACAATGCTCTGGTTCACGAGTGATAACGGCCCGAACCTGAAGGGTAAAAAAAACCCAAAGATAGCCATCGCACAAAATGGCAAGTTTACTTATACAGCACTCGGATCCACTGGAGCGTTTCGCGGCTGGAAACGAGATTGCTACGAAGGCGGACTCCGAGTCCCGGGAATCCTTGAATGGCCATCACGTATTAAGAAGCCACGGCGAACAGATTTTCCAGCAGTAACAAGCGATTACTTTCCAACCGCTCTGGCAGCAGCTGGGTTACCGCTACCGGACAACCGCACCTACGACGGCATCAACTTACTGCCTATCATCGAACAAGAGGTAATCTATAAACGTCCACCAATTGGCTTTCATTGCAATGGCATGGAGGCATGGACAAGCACACCTTACAAAATTATTCGATCCATAAAAAACAAAAAGAGAGAGGACTTGGACTGGGAACTCTACGATCTCATTCAAGACCCATTTGAAGAACACAACCTTGCCACCAGCAAACCAGCTCTCGTTAAAAAGATGGCAGCCGAATTTGATAAATGGGCCGCTGCTGTTCAGATGGATAAAAGTGGGAACTGAACCACGACGACGGTTGTAGCCAAATTTTCAAAAAATATTTTCTGGAACACATGGCACTTGGAAGGTAGTCTTTCATGAAAAGCAACTCGTGACTTGAAGGTGGCAAGAATGAGATTACTCAAACGACTACTGAGACGATTCGATCATCTCATCATTCGAAAAAACCACCATGCATACAACGGAATTGACCTGGAGATTCTTGAAC
>DONH01000022.1 GCA_003509235.1 Planctomycetaceae bacterium | reverse complement strand
TATCAGCAAGGGCGGCACCAGTATGCTTACGAGCAAGAAACATGGCCAACATTCGAGGATGATTGACAGCTCGCGAACGACGCGTTGACTTGATGTCGGCCTCGGAAATTCCAAATGCTGCACATACCGCGTGTTCTATGTCAGCAAGGCGTAGACTTCGGGCACTCGATCGGACAAGGTCAGCAAGAGCCTCTCTGGCTAAATCCAGGGTCACCGGAGTACCCAGCATATGACTTGCGGCCTCCAGCCTGTTGATGCCACCAATCAACTCTCTGGCATGGCGAGTAAGGCTGTTGGCGAGAAAATCAACGACATCAGCCGGCAAATCGATTTCCCTCTTCTTGGCTAATCCAGAAACGATACCCCGTCGCACCTCGTAATCCGGGGGCATGATTCCTGCCGTCATGCCCCCGCGCAATCGGCCTGTCAGCTCACTTCCAAGACCAGAGAGACTTTCAATATCACGATCACTGGCAAATACTATCTGCTTACCAGCCCGGTGAAGCGTGTCCACCGTACTTTGCAACTCAAGCAAGGTCGCTCGCTTTCCAACGAAGAATTGCAGATCGTCGATAGCTAATAAATCAACTGCTCGGCAACTCCTCCGAAAGCCAGGCAGACCACTTCCATGCAAGGCTTGCAAGAAATTCGTAGTAAATTGCTCTGCTGAGAACATGGCTACGGCCAAGCCAGGTCGGGATTGACGAGCATGGTGGCATATTCCTGCCAATAGATGGCTTTTTCCAACACCACTTGGACCATGCACGAGCACCGGAGACATTTCACCAAGACGGCTCGCTGCCAGCTCAACTGCTGCGTACGCCATCCGATTACTCGAGCCGACTGAAAATTCATCTAACCTGACCGCTGGGCGACGTAAACTAGCTTTTTTGGTATTCCTCAGCAACGTTTCTCGTGCATTGGAACAGTTTGCGCCGCCAGGAGGCGTTTTTTCCTGCCTCCCTCGTGCGTTGTGAACTTCCGTTCTGTTTAGAACGGGAATAGAGCCCCTCGGGGTATCGGCCTCTCTCGTATCATTAGCGGGTATCGAGTCTTCAAAAGAGGCTTGTTCAAGAGGGCTCCATTTTACTGCTACAGGCCCACCCAAGATTTCGCTGGCACATTGGACCACATCTCCGTTGAATGTCTTCCTGAGCCAGTCTCCGGGGTAATTAGGGTCATACAGGACTGCCACCTGAAAGAGGCTTTCTTTGGCCCCAGTTTCAGAGACATGAACCTCAAAGTTGCCTCCGAACCATACTGCAAAACGCTCTTGTCCAAGCCTGGAAAAAAGCGCCTCTTTTATTCTTTCACCAGTCGCACATGACGCAACAAACGAGGAACTTCCTACCTCACATGATTCTTCTGGCGGCTTCGATGTGGCTGGGTCCGGAACTTCAGGAAGGCTTACTTCTCCTATGGGCCGAACCTGGCCTCTCCCTGAACACCCTCGAGAAGCTTGGGATGCTTTTTGAAACCGTCCTGAAGGGTGGTGAGAGTTCATTTTTGCCACGTTTTGCGACACTCCATGTCCCGGGGTAGCTCCCGGCATTAATCCAATGCAATCGGTCTTTCATTCTGAACAAGGTCACCTGCCATTCATGATTGATGCTCATGAAAAAGAAATGCTCCCGCTCGGCGGTGAGTATAGAAGTGCTAGCACTGCTGTCAAACAACCTTCCAAATAATCGCTGTTCATGGCTGTCTCGTAGTCATGATGTTGTTGAAACCGTTGGTGGAAAAGTTGTGAGTTTGATGCATGAAGGATTTTTATTTGCCAAATCAAGTCTGCCATAGACTGTTTGGCGTGCTTCTTCTTTAAATTTTTAACAAATTTGATCGAAAATGACGTTATTTTTTACTGCCTCCTGAAAACCACGCTGAAGTCTACTAAGCTATGGATGGCCTCTTCTTCCTATTAATATCTCGTTGGTAGATCACCATGCTAAAATCCTTGTTTGGTTGTTGCAGTGGTATCCGTTTGAAGCACTGGTTTTCCGCCTGTGCATTTTCTGTTTTTGTTGCACTCCCTACGACCAACGACGTGCGTTCCTTTGCTGAGGAATCACCTGAAAAACTTGGAGCAGAGGATATCTCGATTGGGGAACCACTCCAAATCCCACTGCATTCAGAAAAGGAAGTAATTCCAGTTGAGAAGGACTCGAAAACGAAGACTTCCGAGCCAGTCTCACCTAAAGACCTGATTCCCCCGAAACCGAACACCACAAAAAGTGAAGATAGCGATGAAAAAAAGATAGAAAAAAAATCAGAGGCAGTAACCGTACTGCCCAATGAAGGGGGAAAGACTGACGACAATTCAACAAGAAAGAATTTATTAAAAACCAAGAAAGGACCACAAGGTTCTGGCTGGCTTGGGCTGACTGTTGATGACTCGATCATCACTGGAAGGCTTGTCATCGTGAAGGTTTCTGATCCAAGCCCAGCGATGCAAGCTGGCCTCCAGGCCCAAGGCGTACTCTTGGCAATCGATGGCGAGCCTGTTCAAACAGCGGATCAGTTGGCAGCACTCTTGGCAGCGATTCCACCAGACAAACAAGTGCGTGCGCTCATTGGTCGCACTGAAGGCGTCAACGAAGTCACCATGACATCTCGTACCAGGCCTCTCGAAAGTCGTACACCTTCCCAGATTTCACCGTCTCAGTTGGCTGATAGCCGTGGATTGTCTGCCTCGGGCAAAGACGCTTCTCGATTCTCACAATCACCGACGCGAACAACTGGTTCAAGCATGCCAGAAGCTCCTCTCTTCAGTCCACCCTCAGTCACAGTCCCTCCGCAAATCGCCTCCACACGCCCCCGGCAATCCGAGACGAACCTACCCTCTCGATTTTCCTCGCCAAACAGCACACAACCGACTCCTCCACAGGCAGTTCCTTCACAACCACCAACGCATGAGCAACCTCCCGCAATTAAGCCTTCGGGCCGCACAACTCCTGATAGTTATCAGGGCCGAACTGCACTAGGAGTTCGAACCTTACCGATTGATCCGGCAACTCAAACGAGATACAGGCTGCCAAGCCAGACAGGGGCGTACGTCTTTGGCGTTGTGCAGAGCCTTCCTGCGTCTAAAGCAGGCTTGCCTCCCGGAAGTGTCATTGTTGCTTTTGGCAATCGCCCCGTGCGATCACCTAATGAGCTAAATCATTTTGTGAGGAACACCGCGCCAGGCACATTGGTTTCACTTCAGTACGTTTTGCCTGGTGGCCAATCAAGGCAAACAGATGTTGCTTTACAAAGCATCGATCCGGCTATGGAGCAGGCACTTATTGGCGTGCCTGCAAATGATTTACCTTCTGAAACCCTAAGCATTCAGACAGTTCGACGACTCTTACCTGAACCAACAAACTCAATACTACCTCTTAAACAACCAAAGAACACTGCTGAAAAACCTTTTCTCATCGAAACAGAACTCCAATTGCTCAGAGAAGAAATCCTACGATTAAGAAGACGTATCGAGACACTTGAGCAGAGCGATCATGCGGATGAAAACAGTCAGTATCAAAAACTTCTTTGACTAACCGACTTACCCTCAGAAGTTTATCCGGTAGCCTTCGAAGGTTCCTGTTGCATGCTCGGCTCAATCTTTAGTCGATCGAGTTCCTCGATAAGAGAAATGCCTTGAGTCCCCTCTAAAGAAGTTGACCATTTTGCAACTCGTGAAACCTCAGGCTGCGCAAAGCTGTCCCCGCTTCGACGCCCTCCTGCAATAGCCCATTTTTCAGCATCATTACTCAGGTAATTCAATATCTGTTCCACCCCAACACGATGCATCTCGAGGCCATCACGATCAAGTTTTGGGGGAATATAAATCGGTCGGCTCACTACGGCACGACTCCGACTACCCGGCCGAGGAATTGCGAATTTATCCCACGTGCCCAACCGCCATGGCCGATCATACCCAAACCCCATCGCAACAATTGGAATGTTCAGGGTACTCGCAAGAAACACACATCCAACAGCAAGACGACGACGAGGGCCACGAGGACCATCAGGAGTAATCGTGAGACTTTCATTCCTCGCCCTGTGAGCTAATTCTCGCAGAGCAGTGGAGCCACCACGGAAGGTACTTCCACGAACCACACCAAAACCCATCATCCGTGCAACTCGATCAAGGACATTGGCATCGGCATGACGG
>DONH01000102.1 GCA_003509235.1 Planctomycetaceae bacterium | reverse complement strand
ATTTTCCTGAGCCATTTGGACCAACAACAACGGTAATGCCTTCCGGAAACTCAAATCTCGTTCGGTCAGCAAAACTCTTGAATCCGAAAAGCTCGAGGGCTTTCAGTGTTATCATGCGTCGGATTCCAACAGGGCTGTGTCAAACAACGAAGGCCAGTAACTTTCTGCCTCGTCCTTTCTATCGTTACCCTTACTTTCATCATCCTCTTTTTCTGTATCCTGATTCCTATTTACAACTTCCCTTGGAACGCTAAGCCGTCCATCAAACTCTGTGGGAATTGCATCAAACGCAAGGCGGCTTTCTATTTTTCGCTTTGATGTCGCCTGCTGCAGAAATTGAATAACATCTGGATACCCACCTCCACATTCAACAATCGCATGAAGGATATCTTCTACCTGAGCGTCAACTTTCTTTACGAGGTCCGGTTCATCTGGCCTAAAGCAGTTCACGGCCGCACCATCTTCTTCCACCACAACCACAATTGAGGGTCCTGCTTCAACTCGAAGCCCATCACTCACAGGATGTGAGTCTCCAAAGAGCACCACCTCGGCCCGAGCCGCTCTGGTCGCATGAATAAGAGGTTCGCCGGAAACATCAATAACATGAAGCCGACATGCTTCGCCGAGCATGTCACCACGAATGTCAGGCAACCGGGCATCAATCATAGAAAGTCCACGGAACGCACCATATCGAGTTTCTGCGCTACGACTACTCAGAAGAGAACGAAGTGCATCAATCCCATTGGCATCATCCAAGATTGCGAGTGCGGCTAATGCTTTCGGGCGAGCGCTTCTGAGATCACGAGCTGCCTCCGCGAGTCTTTCGGCAGCAAGTGACTCTCCGAGATATGCAAGTGCCTCAGCCGAGACAAAACGCACCTCCGCATCAGTTGATTCAAGCCCTTCACGAAGAGTACCTATTGCTTCTTTCCCAATAGCTTCGAGTCTTAAGGCAGCTCGTGGCGCAGTGACGGGGTCTTCTAGCTGCCTCGAGAGTAGCTCTAGTCTTGCGTGGCGATTGCCACTCGGCTCAGCGACTGCCAACGACCGAACGACACTTACGTAGCGGCCTAAATTATTCCTATACGTCTCAGGAACCTCGAGTTCGATAAAGCGATCTGTTTTTGGAATTGCAACACCACGCTTCACTCCACGAATAATTGCATGAAATCTCTGATTGATACAATCGCCAATCCGTTTTGACAAACCGACAGACCGGTGCTCCGGATGAATCGATAGACCAATAGACCGTGAAGTCAACGCAACACCACCACCAGGTACTCGACCACGAAGAGTGGCAACTGAATCGACCACACCAGTAGAAACCGGATCGACAAGCAATGGTCCCTCTGCCACCCCGAGTGTGTGACCGTCACGAATACGATTCCCTAGGACTGCCATCTCAACCAGCCGGGCCTCCATAAGCCAACCACCAGAAAGACTTGTGGTGTCATGATTTCCTGGCACTTCGACAATGACATCAAATCTGTCACCCTTACGAATGCCCGGATGGAGTGTTCCACTCACCCAAGCAAGCGCCGTTGAGCGAGATGCGAGCAAGCGATTTGGATCGACGACTCCTCTTGCTTGCATGTCCTCTAAGAGCATCTGCCGACGTGGATCAGGCGGCGGATCACTTCCCGTATCGGACAAACCAGTAATAAGTGCCGCGCGCTCAACTCGCTGGCTATTAAGCCCCCACGGCGAAGCATAGTCGCCTACAAGTTGTGTTGCAGACTCGACCGCCACCAAGGCCTCAAGCTCCGGGCTTTGGCTACGAATAGCTGGGCCAGCGCACCCAAGCACCATCACACCAAGAACGGCATAACAAAGAAATCTGCAATATACGTGGCCTCGCATTCGTTGCGAAAGCATATGCAACCAGTTCATGCAACTATCCAACAACCGAGGTGAAGCCAGCACAGAACGAAGGCTGGCAGACCCGGGGAAAGTAGGCACTTCCTACGAGGCGGTCAAGGCAGTTTCGTGGGCAGGAAACATCTTGGTTGGCTCGCTAAGACCTGCTAGCGTCTCACCAAAGCAAAACTTGCAAACAATCAACGGGCCAGACCAAATACACGTAATTACCGACTTATTTTTATATATCGGGCCAAAGAGATCTTCGGAGAAAATTCTGTGAAAACCACCTACGACCACCATCTTTCCTCAACCGACCAGGTGCAAATTCGCTGGATGATCCGTCGAGACATGGCTGAAATTCTCTGTATTGAGGAGGAATCTTTTGAGTTTCCCTGGGCTGACACAGATTTCACTCGATGCTTACGACAACGAAACTGTATTGGCATGGTAGCCGAAATAAGTGGTGGTGTTGTGGGCTACATGCTGTACGAACTCCATCGAACAAAAGTGCATATTTTAAATTTTGCCGTTGCCCGGACACACAGACGGCTGGGAATTGGCACTGCAATGCTAACTAAATTAATATCAAAACTCAGTCCTCAACGTCGTAACAGAATCGTTTTAGAGGTACGCGAAACGAACCTTCCTGCTCAAGTTTTCTTCCGTTCACTAGGATTTCTCGCCACAAGTGTCCTCCGCGACTTCTACCAAGACACCACAGAGGATGCGTACTTGATGCATTTCCTTGCTGAAGCCAACGAGGATACAACAACCCGCAGGCTTGCAGGCTAAGAAGGTCGAATTCCCTTACAGTCCTTGCACAATTTCACCAACATGTTCTTGCAATCTGCGCAGCACATGACGCGGTGATCGTGCTGATGCAAAAATGGTCACGATTGGGTGGCCGGCTCGAATCACAGTCCCGCAACGCGGCAAATCAGTAACCACTGGCCACCCAAAACTTTGATCCTCCATCGATGTGGCACACGTTGCGAGGTGGCTGGTAAAAACAGAAGAGACACAAAGCGGCTTATTGGCAAACACAATCGCCTTCCCCCAACAGACATCTCGTTCATATGTTGAGACCATTGACATTGTCGGCAGTGAAAACCCTTGTGACAAA
>DONH01000368.1 GCA_003509235.1 Planctomycetaceae bacterium | reverse complement strand
ACGATTTCCTCTTTATAGTTGAGGATATCTTTCTGCACCCCATACACACGCTTATCCGGCAGCGCACAGTAGTCCAGCTTTTCGTAAATCTTCTTTTTCTTATTGTAGAGCTTTTTGACTTCAGCCAACAGGTGAATAACCCGCTGGCGTTGGTTCATCTCATCTTCGCTCGGGTCATCTTCCTCAATTGTCTTGACGACATCCTTGAGTTTGACTCGACCTTCTTCAAGGTCTTCACCAACGCTGATAAGCTCTTCAACAGCTACCGGCACCTCTATCAGAGAGTAGAGAACATCCAGTTCGCCATTTTCAATTTTCTTGGCGATAACAACTTCACCTTCGCGATCCAAAAGAGCCACAGATCCCATTTCACGAAGATACATTCGCACGGGATCAGTTGACCTGGATGCGTAATCGGCAGAATCATCATCTTTTTCTTCAAGCTTCAAACTCTTGTCATCAGGATCAAACTTCTTTTCATTGCCGTCGTCATCGACGAGTGCAATGCCCATTTGATCAAAGATGGCATGAATTTCTTCCATCTGCTCCGCAGAGTTGTAATCTGAAGGCAAGGCCTTGCTCAACTCGTCGTATGTCAGGAACCCTTTCTTTTTACCTTTGGCAATAAGGGTTTTGAGTTGCTGGATTTCCTTAATGTTGCTCATCGTCCCTCCTGAGAGATTCTTCCAAGGCCCGAAAACAATCGTTTATTCGCTGTTGGTCGCCACTCAGCTGCGCTTCATGTAAAGCCTGCTTGAGTTGCCGCCTGCTTTGCTTTTGCTGTCCATCCGCGATTTTATTGCAGATATGCTTCCATTCGTCCAGTAAAGCGTGACCTGTCAAAATCGAGTCACGCATTTCTTCACGGCATCTGATGTAATAGCTTTTTTCCTGAGGATTCAGCATGCCTAGTAGTTGACCATGCTGCGTATTTATTAGCTTTTCCCAGAATGCCTTAGCCCACTCTGTAACGAGAATATTAGCAAATCCTTTTTCCACCAACGCCGGGATATAATCCGGATATTGGATGGGAAATTTCAAAAAATACCGATCGTCTTTGTCATCCTTGCCTGTAGATAATGGCCCACCCTGGTTCGCTTGCATTGGCTCTGGTTGGCGTTTTGGTTGTTGTCGAGGTGGTTGATGGGTATTGCGCGGTGGCGCTGAAACACCAGCATCACGCCTGAAATCCACTTCTGATAACCCCAAACCGCTTGCCAGACGAGGTAAGTAATACGCCCGCAACGAAGGATCGGACAATTCCGATAAAAAGTTCTTGGCCCAAGCCACAATATCCCTTGGAGCAAAGCTTGCCCTCAAGGTATTCATACAAAATTGCAATCCGTCAGGAGCCGCATTCATGCATTGCTCCAACCCATCAGTTCCCTGTTCCTGCAGCAGACTGTCGACATCCTCGCCATCAGGCATCAGTATTACGTTGCAAGCAACACCGTGCTGCAGAATCATTCGACTACTTTTCAAAGCCGCCTTTCGACCTGCCTCATCTCCGTCAAAAATCAGATCAATACGAGAGCAAAACCCTGCTACCCGTTTCACCTGATCCGAGGTCAGTGCTGTTCCCAATACACCGCAGGAATCCGTATACCCAAACTGATGCAGCGTAATAACATCCATGTATCCTTCAGTCAGGATCGCCCGCTTGCTGCGAGTCATGGTCGATCGCGCCAGGTTCAGGCCGTACAAGTGCTCACCCTTCTTGTAAATCGGCGTATCTGAGCTGTTGAGATACTTTGGTTCTCCATCTGTAATTATTCTGCCGCCAAAAGCAATAACCTTCCCCGATAAATCTTGAATAGGGAAAATGAGTCTTCCACGGAACCGGTCGTAAACATTGCCTTTATCATTTGAAGAAAGCAAACCGGCTTCCACGCCATCCTCTTGATTTCTTCCTTTTGACTTGAGATAATTGTCCAAACCATGCCAATCGTCAGGACTATAGCCCAGACCGAATTTCTCGATTACGTCGCGAGTAGTGCCGCGGTCATGGAGATATCTCAGCGCAACGTCACCAGCAGCCATTTTTAGATTGCGCTGAAAAAACGAACTTGCCTCAGCATGCATTTCAATAAACATGCGGTTGCGGGCTTTCCTTTCTGCAGCATGGGGATCATGTGGAACAGAGGACAACTCGATACCGGCTTCGGCTGCGAGTTGCTCCAGGCTTTCCCGAAATTCCAGGCCATTTATTCTACCGTGAAAATCAAGCACATCACCAGAAGCCTGACAACCAAAGCAATAAAAGAATCCTTCCTCATCATTGACTGACATGGAAGCAGTCTTTTCCTGATGAAACGGACAAAGGCCGACCCAACGCCCGGAAACCGGCTTCAGGTCGACATAACGGCTCACTATCTCTTTAATACTGATACGAGCTTTAACCGCTTCTACAGCGCTTCTGTCCACAATGAGACTCCTGAAAACTGCCTGCTATTTTAATTTGACCTCAGTCATGCCATCTCCACCTCGCTCTTCATTCGCAAGATTGAAGGAAGCCACTGCAGGGTAATGCTTCAGAAATTCATGAACCTCGCGACGCAAGGCCCCTGTCCCACGTCCATGTACAATTTCCATTTTTCCCGCCCCCTTGCGCAAAGCTCCATCCATGGCTCTTTCCAATTCTGCTAGTGCCATGTCTGCACGATTACCGCGCAAGTCAACTTCTACAACAAGGTCAGAGGGTTCTTTGGAAACAGTACTAGGCCCTTTGGGAGCGACCGCTTTTGTCTTACCGGCAGGTCCAAGGTGCTCAGCCTTCACCCACATAGCCACGCCACCGATGTCAACTTTCACCTGCTTTTTCCGCTGGTTGACCTCAAGTACTGTGCCGGGTTTATTCCATGCCTGATACGACACTTTGATGCCAGGTACAATATCTTCAAAAGAAAACTTAGGCTTTGCAGTAGGCTTCGTCGGAGCCAGCCCATCTACCTTTTCTTTGACTTCAGCCAATTTCTTACGA
>DONH01000153.1 GCA_003509235.1 Planctomycetaceae bacterium | reverse complement strand
CCAAGGAGCAATTCATTGGACTGACCACCGAGGCAGGTATGAGGGGGGAAGAATTTTCAGAAGAATGGATGGTGCCGGTGACCTCATTGAAATTGACTATTCGTCAGCGGGACAGCCAATGGAATACCAAGGATTCTCAGGACTTCAGGGGTTTTCACCCACGAATTAGCGAAACTTATTTGAGACCGAATTTCAATAAATAAAAATTGGTTCTTCGAGCGCCCTGTTGAAAATGTCATCATTTTTTCTTGTGACATTCTCATTTCAAAGCCATTGTTTATCCGTTACGTAAACGTTTGGGTGTGTACTAAAAAATAAATCGTAACGGTAACAGTTACTCGAGACTTTCTGTTGAGATGGACGAGGCCTTTTTGTGTTCATCTCATGGTTTCTTAAGGGGAAAAATATGAGCAAAGACCGATTGGTAGATGGATTGATCGTCGTGAATCTTGTTGGAGCCTTTCTATTTTCTGCAATCCCGGCTTTTGCGGTGAAACAGTTCTACGATGAATTCAAAGAGGTGTACGTAAACAACGGAAACCTTGATGCAAGCGCAGTTGCAAAGGCAAAATGTAACCTCTGTCATCAAGAAAAAGTAAGAAGGATAAAACCGCTATGGCGAACTCCTTGGTAAATTGCCTGACCGGAAAAAAGACGCAAAAACCCAGGAAAAATTCGTCAAGCACTAGTAGCCATTGAGTCTGAAAAAAGTCCTTCAGGCAAGACATTCGGAGAACTAATCAAAGAAGGCAAGCTTCCTTAAAAGTTTCTGCCTCTAGTTACAAGCGTCGCTGCTGGCCTCGATGAGAATATCCTCGAGGCCAGTTAAGTGTTGGATGGCCGAAATAGCGTCATCTGAACCGAATATTCGAACCTGCTTCACGAGGTGGTCGAATTGTAACTGCGCAAGAGACTGGGTGACAGGGGACATCTCTACCAGTGAGCGCCAGCGACACTCACTTTCATTTCGATGGCCTCTGCAACATATTTGGAGATTGAATTCAATCTCCCTTTCTTTTGGTGGAGCATCGATGAGTATCTCATTTTGTTTTATGGTATTCCCAGTTTTTTTGGCTAAGCGTTTTACAAAACAATTGGATACACGAACAAGATTTTTATATGAAAGACCAGCCAGTGCGCTATGTAGCACGGTGTTCGTTTTCGCATCAAAAGTCGCAATTCGTTTAAAAAGTTTTCGCTGAGGCCCAAAGAGCCCCTCCTGAATGCATTGGGAATCAGAGTTTTTAGTAGCATCGCTGATTTGTTGTATGAATGTATTCTCTGTTGATTGCACGAGTAATTTGGTGTCTAGATAGTCACGGCTCAGCCAAACTGTTCGTTGCAGCATAGCTGTTGCTGACCGAACAGCATGGTGCCAATAAACCTCACTGAACATGACATAGCGAGCAAAAACCATAAGTTCTGCCGCAGTTCTTCCTTTTTCCGTGATTGCGAGTGATTCCCCGTTTGCATTGAGGCAGAGGCTGGCGAGGAGGCGATCTTGGTCGAAATGCCGGCCATATGGCACGCCGGCGTGCAGGCTGTCTCGCATCAGGTAATCCATTTTGTCGACATCTATGGGCCCGGAAAGGAGTGAGTGAATAATCTTTCCAGAAGTGTCGCCTGCTGTGCCAAGGATGAGTTGGACGATTCGCTCTGGCCGTAGTCCCCAATCGGCAACAAGGAGCTCTGTAATTTCATCCGTTGAAATGAGTTGAGATGTCCGTTCCTCGTGCCTTGGCATATCAGGAAGTTCCATGTCTTCAATAGGGTGGCAGTACGGCCAATGTCCGATGTCGTGAAGTATCGCAGCTACTAAAAAGGCTGCTGCATCTTGCTCAGAAATCGCTTCACGAAAACGGTCGTCACCATGCAGACTTGCTAGGAACGCCAAGGCAAGATGGTACACGCCAAGAGAATGCTCAAGTCTTGTATGTACGGCCCCTGGGTAAACAAGCGAAACGAGTCCTAGTTGACGTACCGTTGCCAACCGTCGAAGTGGTGAACTGTCTAATAATCTTCGAACCCGAGGAGTTAGAGGAACCGTTTTGTCCGGAGGAATTCGAACCCCGCCACCATTATAAATTAATTTTAGTTCAGGTAATTCAGCAAAGGGCATGAGTCTTCAATCTAATTTGTTCTCCTCTCGCCGTACCGTGTTCAGCAGTTAAAAGGGCGGCTGCAGGCCTGCTATATATCGTACCAAACCTATCAGGACTACATAGAGAGAATAGTGGCTCACCGCGACACCCCAGTCGAGATCAAAGCTTACGGCTGCAGTCAAGCCGCCAGCAAATAAGAATACTGGTGCTAAGAAAAGCCATTGCCATATTTCGGGATTCTCAATGCCAATCATTCCTCTCATGGCCCACAATGAGGCATAGGCAATGCTGCAAATCAGAACCCGTATAGCAAGCTGTCGGCCTCGATACGGTTCGAGTTCTTTGTCGCGCATCACGGTATATCCGATGTTTGTGCAAGGGATTGCAACAAGTACCGCCGTTACGGCTTGGAGAAGAATGGGGATATCTATTCGGCCAGGCTCTACCTCAAAAATTCTTCCCGAAACATACGCCGAGAGAAATAATAACACGACTGCGGTGAAAACTAGAGTTAGCGTGATTCCCGAAAATGACTCCTCTTTAAAAACAATTGGTGCTATCGGCATGTGGCCTACGTCTGAAGAGGCTGTGTCCTCTGTAGGATCATGAATGGTGACGTCACTCGAAGCCTTTGGGATCTTGATTGGGTTCTTACATTTCGGACACGGGCCGGTCT
>DONH01000137.1 GCA_003509235.1 Planctomycetaceae bacterium | reverse complement strand
ACGTCGACCAGCTCTCCTTCACGACCCTGGCCGACACCGACAATACGATCTTTTCTTTTTAGCCGACTATCCTTGTCGGCAGCACCTCCGGGAACAATTTCAGCCACCGTGGTATAGCCGTCCTCCCCTTTCAGAGAAGCTCCGATGCCATCGAGTTGAAGCCTCATTGTAATTTCAAAATTCTCAAGCGTTCCTGGTGACATAAAGCTGGTGTGCGGGTCAAGCGAACTTGTGAGTGAAGATAAATAGGTCTCCAATAGTTCATCTGCGTTCATCTGATGCATTCGCTTTGCAAAACTGGTGTACCGTCGCAGCAACTTCTCCCTTGCCTCTTCAGGCCCAACCTTTTCCATCTTCTGAACGAGCAGGTCGTACTTAATTCGCCGCCTCCACTTGTCACGGACTTCGTTCTGTGTCTTTGCCCACACAGCTATATCACGGTCGATAACAATGGACTCTTCCTGATTAAAATTTAACTTCGTCTTCAACAGCTCCTCAACAATTGGAATTCGTGCATCAACCCGCTCAAGGAAACGATCATAAACCTCATACGCAAAGCTCACATCGCCTCTGCGAACGAGATCGTCGAGGCTTGTCTTTTTTTCCGAAAAGCTGTCGACATCAGATTGCATGAAATAAATTTTGAGTGGATCGATTGCTGCTAAAAATGTATCGAACCAACGAGACGCGATCTCATCATCTATTGGCTTACGAAGAAAATGTTCTCTTTCAAGATAACTTTTCACGGCCAGAGTAATCTGCCGATCATTCGGTCCCGGCGTCGGTGCTTCACGTTCATCTGCCGACATACGTACAGGCACCAACAAGATTCCCAAAAGGACTGCACAAAACAGTCTGCCCAAAGCCGACACTCTGCTGGGACGTAATGGCTCAGGCCTGATAGCTACTGGTAGGTGGCAATCCACGCAGCAAACTCCTTCCAAAATACACATAAGCATGTATCTACGAATTCTTGCGACGGGCGTTCTCACGCGAGATCTAACCACCGCACTAAAATACATAGGCTTATTGTGACGACTTTTTGCTTCTTTGACGAGATGTTTTTTTAGGCAAACGTACTGTGAAATTTTGCCTAAAAATCAATTCGTGCTGCAAAGACATCTCAATCCGCGGTCAACTAGCGCCTCTGCAACTTCTTGAGCAGCCCCAAGGCGGGATACTTTCACCCACTCCACAGTTGGAAATTGGCTTCGCATATTTTCCAGATACTTTTCGACTTGGTTTTCCACATGCCCATGAAAAAGAAGGTGTGGGTGGAGCACGACTCGCTTGACTGGCGGCCGCCCATTGATGCCAAGCATTAAATGATCAACTGCTTCGCTCACAGTCGGTTTCGCTGCTGCAACGAAACTAATTGCAAACCGATATTTCGCAACACTCACCAACGGACTGTAGGTTGATCGCAAAAAACTCCAGAGTTGATGAGCGGCAGTTGGATCACTCGATCCTCGCCCGATTACAAGAAGGGCCTCACTACCGCCTTCAATAGGAGCAAGGCCCTCGATTGCCTCATAGAAACGATAGCGAGCAAGACTTATGATCTGCTCGTGCAGCCCGAGGGGGTCAGCCTGCATCACACTTAGCCCATGACGAGCAACTGCCTCCTGCAACGCTTGTGGGACATCTTGTTTTGCATGACCCGCGGCAAACAACAGTATTGGAAGCGCGACAACTTTCTGACAACCGCGAGCAGCAAGACGCTCAACGGCCATTTCAATCGTCGGCTCAATTACTTCAAGATAACCCAGTTCAACTGGAATATTCGGCAAAATCGCGTCAACTTGTGCGACAACACTTTTGGTTTCAGCTGCTCCAACAAGATTCGCTGTCCCGTGACCGACAACAACCACCCCTGTTTTTGGCACCACAAGTTCTTTGCAGATTTGCCTGAGTTTGCCACTACGATGAGATTGCGGTTCATGGCAGTTCATTTAAACTCTTGTCTTTAGATTATCTTGTTTCTCATATCGTACCCTGATTTTGAAAATTGTCTGCGTACTCAATTTGGAAATTCCAGAACTTCTTAAAAATTGTTCCCTTCTCTGATTAGGAACTTGGCTTCATGTCAAGCAACTCAATTCCCAGTACGCCATTGCCTCCAGAAGGCCACCTGGGAGATTCGATGTCCCGGCTCGAAGCGACACTCGTACTTCAAATTGCGCAGCGAAATGGGCCAAGCTTCCTGCTTCGCCCGAACCAAGATAATACGATAGGCCGAGCAGCAGAGGCTGACATTGTTGTGGCTGATAGGCTCACAAGTCGCGGACACGCAGCGATATCGAGAGATGCTTCCAACGGCGAATGGAAGATTCGTGATCTCGAAAGCCGTAATGGCACCTGGATCGATGGCCAACGCGTCACAGAAATGTTGCTCCGACCTGAAATGTCGATTCGGATCGGTACAACCGAATTTATTTTTCGAATCCCTTCTAGACGCACACCAGAAAAATCAGGGGATCAGCCTGAAACAATTCTTCGGTGTGAGCCCGTTGGTGAAATTGAGTGACACAACTTTCAGCGAGCACGTGATGGGGTTATTGACGAAGGCCGACGTACGATGCTGCTTTATCAGACCAGTCTTCACCTTTTAGCCTCACGATCGATCGAAGACGTTATTGCGGCAACTGTAGAAATTGCTGCCGAACATACCGGGGCCGACGCAGTTGGCTGGTTTGAACTTCACGAAATGGATGCCATGGAGTCTGTTCTGGTTGTTCCACCATCAAGTGACCTCACAGAGCGTCTCGAAGAATCGCACTGTCATGAATTCATTCGTGATGGGCATGCCATATGGGCAAAACAAGATCGCCACAATGAGGGTGATAGCAATCACACCTATGGACTTATGTTTGTTCCTGTACTCGATGGCGATCACCCTTGGGCAGTACTGTGCGCAACTGCCGACAATGACCGCTTGCAGGAAAACGATTTTGGATTTTTTGTCTCGCTCATCAGCCTTGCCTCAGCTGCATGCGCTGGGCA
>DONH01000209.1 GCA_003509235.1 Planctomycetaceae bacterium | reverse complement strand
ATCTCCCGAGGGGCGAGGATTTGATCTTTCTAGTTCAGAAAGCAGCCGACAAATGGTCGGTTTTGCCTTTTTTGTACCAAAGTGCCACACAAATCGAACCATTCTTGTTACAGTTCGACGTTGCCAGTTTTTAGTAGTAATCTCTACCTTAACATTCTCAAGAAAACTGTGTACCGATATATTTTTTGCCTCCTTCAGGAGTAATTCATCTTGTTTGTTTGCGTGAGTACCGAGTGTTTTCCCAACTTGCCGCTTGATCAGGCGATGGAACGTCTAGCAGAACTCGAATTTACGGCGGTCGAAATTGACATCCATGAAGGTGGCACGCATCTTCAACCTGACGATGTTCTTGAGAACGGAGATGCCGCGATTGCAGCGTGCAGTGACCTGCAGCGGCTTCGCCCTGTTGCACTGTCCTTTGCAGCACCAGAAGACGCAAAACTATACGATAAATTTGATGCTTGTTGCCGACTGGCAAAGACTCTCGATATTGTCACACTTATTGCTGAAGCGTCCGAGTTGGGCACTCCATTCAACGGTGAGATTGAGCGTTTGAGAAAGTTTGTTGCTATAGCCGCTTCGTACGGGATGGTTGTAGGCGTCAAGACAGCCTCTGATCGAATGACGCAGGATGCTGAAACGACAGCCTCGCTTTGCCGGAACGTTCCTGGATTGGGCGTAACACTTGATCCCAGCCACTCGGTGTTTGGTCACAAAAAGCCAACCTCGTGGGACTCGATACTACCGAATGTTTGCCATGTTCATCTGCGAGATTCACGTGCAGATAAATTTCAAGTACAGATTGGCAAGGGCACAATTGAGTATGGAAGAATTGCCACGCAACTCAGCCGTGTTGGATACGACCGTGCATTAGGTATTCATCTGCCTCCACTTGAAGGCGTAGATCAAGTAGGTGAACTTCGGAAAATGAGGCTCCTACTGGAAACGCTCGTTTAGATATTTCACCTAAATTGAGCGCATGCAGTATCGCACGGTCTAGAGCTGGTTTGAATGCGAAGCCTAACGCAGGAGACTGCCTGTTGATTCAACGCGAGTTGCCATTTCTGCGTACGCCTGTGACTTTTCAGTATCGCCTTGCTCTGCATACATCGTTGCCAGATTGCCGTAGGCAACAGACAGTGATTGTTCTTCAAGCTTTTCTCGATCGACCGCCTCAACCATGAAGTCCACTCCTGTGCGACTCAAGTCGATGGCGTCGTCACGTCGTTCAACTTGCCAGTAAGATATTGCCATACTAATAAAGGACTCGCCAACGCGTCCCAATTCATTGTCTTGGACAACCTGTTCATTTTGATTCCATAATGGAATGGTTTTGTCGAACCACGTTACGGCAGTAGCATGATCACTATTGCGGAGACTATGCATGATGCCGACTTGGAACATCAAATCACCAAGGTCTCGTCGTTCTGCAGCTGTTAATTCACGGTGTTCAGCACCTCGCTCAAGATACGCGACAGTCAGCGTGGCATTGTCAAGCATGTCCTCAGCGTCACCTCGTTTTCGAGCTGCCTCAAGAGCATCATTCAGTCCACAACCAACCTGCCAATCTATCTGCCTTCTTCTCCAGGGATCGGTCACCGAGTCATTCATTTTCTCCCTTACTGCAAGTAGTCGTTTTACCCATGGCACAGCTTCAATAGCGTTTGCTGAGCCAGCAGCTACAGCAAGAACGCCGCAGGTCAGATCAAGTTCGAGCCGGTCTCTGCTAGGGTCTTTTACATCAATTTTTTCAACAATAGTATTTGCTCTGCTTATCCATTTTGGGATTACACGATTCTTTTGCTGCCATGTGCCTTGTGCAATTGCTTGAGCTGTGCCAAGGTGTGCATCAAGAAGTACCTGCCGTGCAACAGAACGAACATTCTCAGATCGACTCGCTGCGAGAGGAGTCGCTTTTCGAATGGCTTCCGTAAATAAATCAACAGTTTGTTCATAATCGGGTGTAGCTTTGCCAAGTTCAATTCGTCCCCGTAATCGTCCAGCCTGCGATGCCAGAAGGGACGAAACATTTGGCCTCTCAATGAGTTCATCGATGGCAACTTGTGCGTCCTCTGGACGATCAAGTCTGAGTAAAACTTCAGCTCTTTTGAGTCCGGTCCACGCATCGCCAGGTCCCAGTTCTTCCGCTTTCTCGGCTAGTTTAAGAGCCGTCTGCCAACGGCCTTCATCACACATGAGTGCGAGTAGGAGACGGTGGGCACGTAAATGAGTTGGATCAATATCAATGGCATATTCCAAGTCAGCAACAGCGAAGGCTGCAGATGATTTCATTTCACCCTCCGCACGCAAAACAAACGAATCAGGATCAAGTGACTCAAGCAATACCGCAGTTGCTGATGTCGTTCCTGTTTCAAGGCTGAACATGACGCCACGTTCTGGAAAAACTTGGCCGATGGCTGAACCGTCATCATCAAGAATTGCGACGGTCCTGAGATCAGCAATTTCAAGTTGTTTTGCGAGTTCAGACGAAGGTACAGGTTTTGCTAACTTGATCTGGATTGCCGTTACAATTCCATCTCGAAACGTGACAGCAACTCGTTCGAAAGGCTCAATTTCCCAAAAGAAACACTCTGTTCCATCATCACGAGGGATTACCTGTCCGGGTCCCCACTCGCTATCAATATCAGCGCGAGTTGTCTTACCAGGATAGGCCCCACGGAAGCTGGCTGGGTCTATTGCAAGAGTGGGGGTTTCATCAGGAGCCTCTGCAATGGGTGCGCTCAATGGTGCGGTTGGAGCAGGTTCCTCGGGTGTTGATGTAATCGATTTTGATTTATTTGTTGAATTACCTGTGGTCTCGATCGCGGATGTTTCATTTACATTTGGCGATGCCTGCAAAAGACTTCTTGCAGCTGCTAGTGGTCGCTGCCATGTTGGTGCATCTACAGAATCACCTTTTTTGAGCACACTTGTTTCTGGCCCAAGAGAAGAGTCCTTATCGGTCTGCGTGATCTTTTCCGGACGAGCTGATTTTTTTGCCTCACTTGGCTTCGGTAGAAGATCATTCCAAGCAGTTTTTATAACATCGGGATCAAAGAGCCGAGCAGCACGTTCGGATAGAGTTGGCTTGCTCTGGGCTGTATCTGTTGGTTTTGTAAGCGTTACCGGAGCCGTTTTTGTTGACTTTCGATTTGCATCATCGGATGTTTTACTTATGACTGATGGCTGAACAACAGGGACAATGGCTTCCTCAGGTGCTGCCTCGGTTACCTGTTTTTCTGATGGTTGGCCAATTGATTCTACCCATGACGGGAGTTGCATCGATGAACCAGACTTTTGTTCCACGGCTTGGCAATAAAAAGCCGCAGTTACACAAGTGATGAAAAAAGCCGTTGAAACAAGGTGTTGGCTGAAGCGTTGCATCACAATCACGATTTGAAGCCTCCGAAGTCACGTCGGCAAACACTACAAGAATGCCACTGTCACAAAAGATGAAAGAACCCTAGAAGTCGCAGGAAACTGAGTCCAGACCAAAAACAAGTTGAAACGTGTTAGGTGCCTCCTTGTAGCTTCATTCGATAGGTTAGGAAAGATAGGGCGTTGTGGTTATTCCCCAATTGAATAAGAAGAGGCTACAGTAAATAGCAAGTTCTGATGAATCACATAGTCCTGTCGATGTGAAATGAATGATTAATCAATCAAAAAACGAACAACATATTGTCATTGTCGGTGGAGGACTTGCAGGTCTCTCCGCAGCGGAATGGCTCCTCCGGCAAGAAGCCCCTCCGAAAATAACCATTATTGAATCGACAGACCGACTAGGAGGTGTAATTGAAACAGTGAGTCATGGAGAATGGCTT
>DONH01000438.1 GCA_003509235.1 Planctomycetaceae bacterium | reverse complement strand
TCTGCAAATCAGAATTCAACTTTTCACCACCAACTTCCACTTCCATACTCATTAGGTTGTATCGGATGGAGATGCCACTGAGCTGACGAGCCTCTGAATAGAGTTTTTCTAAGTCGCCTGCATCTGTCTGAGTTTTCCTTCCATTATCAAGGCCAGACGGAATAGAGAGGATCAAGTCTCTGACTGGACAAACAACCTCAGAGATAACAATTGGATCCTGCTTCCTTAGCTGAACAATAGGCGCATCAATGTGCTCAACAAAGGTTGAGAACCATCCAATCGGATCGATGTGTAAACCGTCCCCAACAAAACCGTATTGACGACCATCTAGACCATCAACAACATCGCCCGGCCTTAATGGAAGTTGCTCTCCCAGAAACTGTCGATGTGTAGGCGGCGAGAAGCTACCTCCCTGGTAACAGTTGATCCTTCTCCTGTCTCCATCGACATATCGAGTGCAGGCGCTCGATGTATCTCTTCCGCAAATCGGGCAAGGTTGTCCAGGACCGCTTTGGATCCTTTCTCCAGCATCCTTGTGTGTACTTCTTGCCTCTTGCTTCTTTGAGGCCATTGCTGCCTCTATGACTCGCCACCAAGCCTCGTTAGGCGCGCTTAGAGCTTCAGGCGATCCTTCCCAGCAATAGAAGCCGCCAGATTTCTTGTGCTCACCAAGGACAACACACTGACCAGCGTTGAAGAAGACCTCGATCTGGTGCCCTTCCTCTTGGACGACAAACCTTCCATCCTGTCCCTTAACTCGAACGCCGTCTGCATCGGTCTCATAGACAGGCGACTTGGTGTTGAGGACAGCCTTGCCGAGGAGATTGTCTGCGGCATCAACCTTGAGCCGGTGCAGGTCTGCATCAGGGACGAGGAAGGCGACCTTCAGACGGTCAGCTGCTGTGCTTCGCCTGATAATCCATCCAGCATCAGCGGAGAAGGCTCCTTTGACTTCGCATTCATCTAATGCTGTCTTTCCATCGATATCAATGATGAGCAGATTTCCTGCATCTTCTCCTGCCCTTGATCCGACGCAGATGACTTTTTCACCCATCGCCTTAATCCCATCAGGTGTAAACGATGAGTGCTGCCAATCTGACAACACCGCACCTGTATCGGGGTTAATTGGTGCTTTGTAGGAATCACTAGCCCCGCAAGGCAACAGCGGCAAACCGGCGAGCTCTGGCAAGCGGAACCTCCAGTCAGAATGAAGGCTATGACGGGCTTCATCTGCCTCTTTTTGATATAATTGATCAGGGGAAGTCCCCTGAATGTTGTTTACATTCATTAGAAATACTTTTTGTTTTACGCACAGCGGGGACAAGCCGCTGTGCTTTTTATTGGTTCAGATTCAGAGGAAGGTGCTCAATTGCGATCTGACGAACCAAACCGCTCAATGTCGTTTCCCTGGATCGAGCAATCCGGTGCAGCTCGTCACGAAACTGTTTAGAACAGCGCACACTGATGTCCGATTCCGTCAAGAATGAACTAGATTTAGGAGTCCTAAACAAATCCCTCAAGGCCTAACTTAAATGTACCGCAAAAATCAGTACAATACTTTTAAAACAAGCTGAGCCAACTCCTGGCCCACAATTTCAAAGAAGGGAAATTTTTTAGCGAGTAAGTCGTATACATCAAAACCTCTCCCCTACTGAGCCAGGCATATAAAAGAAAGAATGCTCATCAGGATTCCATTTTCGTGGAGGGTTTTGAGATACTCGCTTTACATTTTCAAGGCAAATTTCTGAAGAAGTAATCGACACGTCTTCCCAATACAGCTCGAATATCTTCATTCTCTTCACAGCTTCAAGAATGGCATCAGCGGCACCGCTCTCAATGAAAGCCTGTTGAATGTTCTCGTCATCCCGCATGACATGTTTAAGTGATGTCTGAAGCCAGCCAAGTGCATGATGCACGTATGCAAGTTGCTCCTCCAGTTCATTTTCAAATGGACCAAAATACTTTCTATGTTCAATGGTCATTGGCTTGGAATTAAAGGTTTTCTAGGTTTTGAAGGGTTATTTCGGATTTGAGACTGGCCGCCCTGGCAGGGTGCGATAAGCCTTAATCGTCTTTTCAATCGATTCTGGGTTCCACCGCACTGGGCTTCTCAGTGTCAGTCCGTATCGATAGTGCGTGCCTTCAACCAACAAACCTGCAGCCTTCCAGCGATGAAGGGTGCTGTTGCTGATACCAATAGCCGCGACAGTTTTTCCCGTTGGAAGCCAACGTTGTTGTTTCGAAGTTGAAGCCATGAGTGGAGGTTCCTAGGCGTTCCTCTTCGTGGTGTTGAAAACAGAGGAATCGTTAGCCGCGACGTTCATCTTCGCAAGGCGTTGTTGCCTACGTTGATGAAGCTTCATGGTGTGGAAATCGGTTAAGACTTCCACCCAAGTCCGCCCGTCATTACGTCTTTCAGCTTCAGCCTCGTAACGGTGCCACTCAACATCATTTGAACGTCGAGTACGACCACTCACCTCGAGCTGGTTTACTGCAAGATTGGCGTAGCGATTCCTCTTTGCCATTCCACGAAGGGGGTGAACAAAGCCGAATCCATCAATCTCACAGCTCACATAGCGGGGAGCTGGGTACGGACTACCTAATCGGTAGTGACAAGCGGGAGGGAGAGGGAC
>DONH01000429.1 GCA_003509235.1 Planctomycetaceae bacterium | reverse complement strand
GAAAGCTCTCGCACTAGCATTTTCAGGCTTTGTTTGACGAGTGGCAGCTTGTTTACAGCTGACATCGACCCCGATACATCAACTAGAAATACAAGGTTGCTAGCTGGTCGTTCACCACGGTCAATGTCCTTTGCTTTCAGGCCAATGCGAACGACCAGCCTGTCTGCATGCCATGGAGAAGCAGCCGCTTCAAGGGATACAGAAAACGGGTCGTCGCCAGTCGGAGCTGGATCATCGTATGAAAAGTAATTAATCAGCTCTTCAATACGAACAGCATGTTTTGGCGGTCGCTGACCACTATTCAAAAACCGCCGCACATTGGCATAGCTTGCTGTATCAACATCTACAGAAAACGTTGAAAGAGGTTCCCGCATCGGGTCACGAAGTGGATTTTCTGTGATGGCGGCATAGGTTTCTCGGTCTGGCCGAATACGTCGTTCGGGCATTTCGCGGTCAAAAAACATATCATCAGATTCGACTGGCCGTGTTCTACTTTTCTTCATGGCACGGCTCCGAGAAAGAACGCGTGGTTCAGCCACTGCCAGTGAGTTATTGAGAGCCAGGGGTGCGCTTTCAGCTCGGCTCATATCCATTGCACTCATTTTTGCTTCATCCGCTACTGGCTGCCCCGGCGACGGAGCCGCAGCGATCGCATCCACAGGTGCGGCTTGTTTATCCGCATCAGTCATTGCACTCCTGCCGACTTGCATTCTGTTTAAGGCGGGCATGCGTTTGCTTGCAGCTACATCATCAGCAAGCCGGGCAGAGCGTTCCGCCTGAACGCCATCGGCACGCCGTTGTGCAGCTGGCATCGTCTTCTGTTGTTGCTCTAAAGAACGAACACTTGGAGAACGAACACTTGGCTGTGCAGCACGTCGAGAACGCATCCGGCCTTCGGCTGGCAGCATGGCAATTTCATTCGACAGCTCTTCCGCTTGCTCAACCAACTTTTTCTCTATAGCCTTTTGCTGAAGAATGTCTGGTTGCATAACAACAATGACCCCAATGACAGCAGCAAGACTTGCCAGGCCTGAAAGCCAGCCGACGATACGACGGTTGCTCTTCTTGTGCTGGCCCGCTGTGTCTGTGCTTGAGGCGGGTGAAACTGTGCCATTCTTGGCAATCGCCGCAAGCACAGCCTGTCGCACCTCTTTTCGTGCTGGGTCATCAGCAAGTGACGCAGTTTCTTCTGCCGCAATCTGTTGAAGAGCTGCTGCAACTTGTGTTGTGTCTGCTACCAGCTGATCAGCCTCGGCACGGTGTTGACCTGTGCGGATTTCTGCCGCTGCTGCAGCTTCTGCTGAGCCAGCGTCGAGTTGCCCCAGGGCCTCAGTTGTGAGCAAGGCCTGTTGCTCTTCACTGAGCTGTGAGGTGTTAGCGTGTGGCTTGTTTGGCGTATTCTCGTCGTGTGGATTGTGCGTATTCATCATGACGTCCTCGTTGTCTGTTCAGTGGAAGCATCGTGCAAAAGCTCACGAATCCGCGGATGCGTTCGGAGCGTGGTCAGTCCGCGATGCGTCAGCACCCGAACGTTTGCTTCACTTCGCCCGGTCACTTCAGCAGTCTGTCGCGAAGACAGACCGCTGCACCAAAGGTCGAGTGTTTCCCGCTGTGCAGGAGGGAGATGGTCAAGCAACTGACTGACAAGTTTCGTCAGATCATGTCGCTCGGCGAGTATTGCCCGAATCTCCTCTCGAGTATCAAGCGGTGTAGGGATAGCTGCAGTTTCATCATTATCTTGAAGGAACGTCTGTTCTCGTCCTGCTCGTCTGAGATGGTCGATCGCTTTATTTCGACAGACTCGATACAACCAAGGCGCGACCCGGCCTTGAAGATGTTCCTGCGACTGCTCACAGAGTTTGACGAACGCATGCTGTACAGCGTCGTTTGCTAAGTCGAAGTCGTTGAGTAGCCGCCGAGCATATCTCAGCAATGGTAACTCGTACGCCTCAACAGCCTCCAACACCCAATATAAAGGATCATTGGGTGAGGGATCACTGGCTGTGGACATGATGTCGTCCTCCGGTGAAACAAAAGTGGTTCAGCCCGGATGACGACGAGGTCGGCCTGGTGTTACACAAAAATGTGTTACTTCTCGTTCGCTGCCGGGCTGGGGGCATCTTTTCCCCCAATACTCTTTAGCAGACTGAACAAATCACTATCCGTCGAGAGCACCAGCGTACTATCTCGGCCAAGCGTGGTTTTGTAGGTATCCAGCGTCTTTACAAAGGTGTAGAAGTCAGCTGCCATTGGGCTCGAAGTGTATGCATTGGCATAGATTTCAGAAGCTTCTGCATCGGCCTGACCCCTAATCTGCTCTACTTCGCGATAGGCGTCCGATTCAATCTGAGAAAGATCGCGTTCTTTCTTTCCGCTAATCTTCGCAGCTTCACCAGCCCCCTCAGAGCGAAACCGCTCGGCAATCTGAAGCCGTTCGGACTTCATTCGGTCATAGATCTTTTCAATCACACCCTGCTTATAGTTGAGTCGTTTTATTTTGACATCCAACAGTTCAATACCCCATATGCCAACTTTTGGTGAAGCCGCTGCAAGAATCTGATCTTCGAGGCGATGGCGGCCAATGCGAATTGGAGGCAGAACTCCAATCGTTCCACCAGACTCCGCGAGGATCGCATCTTGCTCAGGAACTCGATCTTTATCTGACCGGACAACTTCAATCAGATCATGCCGGGCAATCACGTTTCGGGTTTCACTCCCAATGATGTCATCAAGTCGCGACAGTGCACTTCGCTCATCACGCAGGCTTTGGAAATACCGCAGCGGGTCGGCAATTCGCCATCGTCCAAAGGTATCGACCACAACATAGAGCTTGTCACGTGTCGTCATTTCACTTGGTTGACCATCCCACTCAAGAATTCGTTTGTCAAAACTGTTGGCTGTTTGCACAAATGGAATCTTGAAGTGCAGCCCGGCACCTGAGGCCGAATCAACTGCATTGATCGGGTTGCCTACAGGCCGACCAAACTGTGTAATGACGACCTGTTCTGTCTGATCAACCGTGTAGGCACAGCCAAATATGACGATGGCAAGCAGAACGATACCTGCAAGACCAGCCGGTGAAAACAGAAAGTCACCAGCACGACGGGCGAAGACAAGGACAGGGTGATTAATTGGCATTGGGCTCATCGTTTTGCCTCCGGTGAAAGTTGTTGGAGGTTCATCAGCGGCAGGAACTGCTGGACATCTGCATCGAGAATGACCTTACTGCCGAGTTGTGGGAGAATTTCACTAATTGTTTCGAGATACAGCCGCTGCCGGGTGACATCAGGTGCCTTCTCATACTGTTCAAGAAGGGCTGAAAACCGGGCGATATCACCTTTTGCCTCGTTGACACGTTTGACGGCATAGCCTTCTGCACCCTGGATGGTGCGATCTGCTTCACCGCGGGCCCGAGGCACAACTTTGTTGTATTCACCATTGGCTTGGTTGATCATTTCTTCTCGTTCCTGCTGGGCTCGGTTGACCTCATCAAATGAGGCCTGCACAGCAGATGGCGGATGCACATTTTTTAGTTGAACCTGCTGCACGCGAAGGCCCATCTCAAGGCTTTGGACAAGATCAGTCAGTTTCGTAATGGCAGCACTTTCAATACCTTGTCGACCGATTGTCAGTACTTCGTCAACTGTGCGGTCACCAATAACTTCACGCATGACACTTTCAGCAAGGTCACGGAGCGTCGCGGCAGGTTCGCGTAAATTAAATAGAAACTGTTCGGGGTCGCTAATCTCATATTGAACAACCCACTCAACATGGGCCGCATTGAGGTCACCAGTGACCATGTCAGCTTCACGATCTTGCTCCCGTGAAATCTGATAGAGGTCATTTGCACCACCAGTGCGAAAACCAAATTCCATTTTCAACTGCCGCTTCACTGGCAGAATAGTGACTCGGTCAATTCCAAAAGGCAGTTTGAAGCGGAGGCCTGGGTCAACGGTGCCTGTGTACTTTCCAAAACGTTGGATGACGCCAACGCTTTCGGTCCCTACTGAGTAGACGCTGCTGGAAAGGAGCCCGAGCCCCGCGATTACAATGGCCA
>DONH01000067.1:3109-5606 GCA_003509235.1 Planctomycetaceae bacterium | reverse complement strand
CCTGCTGCCGCACCTGTGAGCCGGTGAGAACCACAAAGAGCACGAAAGTCGTTTATTGTTTTTGATATCCCATTTCGCGGGAACACCGCCTTTGGGTCTGCAGCAGGAACTTTTGGTAGTCGTAGAGAAAGCAACCAACCCACTGAGGCAATTGAAAAAAGTCCTACCGCTGCTGGCAACGCATATCCAAATGGAAGATTTATCATCCAAGAGGGTAGGGGACGGTCTGCATTGGGTTGCGGAGTAAGCCATGTGATATCAGCCAACCAATTACCTGCGGCCATTCCCGCAAGTGTGGCAGCAAGGGACACAAGCGCGAAAACCCCATTTGCTGAAGAGAGTTTTGCCGCAGGCACTGTTTCAGGAATTGTTCCAAGCAGGCTTGGATTCAGTAATGTCGTCTGCAGGCCGAAAAGACCAACAACTCCTAGCAGCAGCCAGAGCCCGAGAGGAATGCCTCCCAAAACAACGCCAGACCCCGCACCCCATGCAACCGCAATCGCGGCGATGATGCCGATCAGTATTTCAGCAAACTTCCAGGTGACAACAACAGATCGCTTCGAATATCTGTCTGCAAGCCAACCAGCGAGCCAGGCAAAGAGAACGAATGGCACGACATACACTGCTGTTCCGACAGCCAGCACAGCAGCAGGAGCCGTACCAACTGAAGCCGCAGCTCGTTTCCCCAAGCCTATAACGATCCATCTCGCCATATTGTCGTTCAATACGGTGAGCGACCGAACCGCTAAGAGCGATACAAAACCAGATGTCGAATCAGACGTCTGGTGTTCGGATGGGGATTTTTTCAAGTCCGAACCCCGCATTTAGACAGTACGCAAGTGCTCAAATTGACCCCACGCACGCTGATTATTGACTTTTTGATGAAGTAATTGACGGTATTCAAAAACGGGTTAAACCTAAACGACAGCGGGAACTTTACCGCCCGTTTGCGAACCTAGCAACCTCTAGCGTATCCTATAAGCGAATTTCAGCACTTGTTCTCGTCATCGGAGTCTCTCACATGTCACATACCCAAATACTCCCCCACATGATCATACGACGACTTCCCCTCATACTTGCGGGTTTTGTTGCTAGCGTGGTACTTGCTGGTTCAGGGTATGCTCAACAAGTAGTCTACTACTCACCCGTAGTAGCTCAGCCAACTCCCTATGTGAGTCAATACACCCCCTCCGGCACATATTCGGCTGTCACAGCGTATTCGGCTCCGGTTGCAGCTGTTCCGACCAGTTCTGTAGCGGTAACGAGCTACTATGCTCCGGCAACAACGGCGTACTATGCTCCGGCTGCGACTACTTCGTACTACGCTCCAACAACGGCATATTACGCACCAACAGCCGCATATTATGCACCAACAGCCGCATATTACGCACCGACCGTGTATGCTGCTCCATATTTTTACCGCAGGGGCCTTTTCGGCCGCTATCGTCCTGCACGTGGAGTGGTCTATCCAGCCTACTAATCGATAATTTCACTAGAGCGATTCAAACTTTTTAAATTCGCTACGCAGTGATTCTTGACCGTCTCTTTGGGCGATCTATAGTGGGGCGAGTGTGTGAATGCCTTTTGCTTGGGCAGGCGACACAATGTCCTATTGAAATCAAAATATATGACACGATCAGTCACAATTGTTGGTGCCGGCCCAGGCGGCCTTGCCTCGGCAATGTTGTTGGCACGAGCAGGGCTTCGAGTACGAGTACTCGAAAGGCTTGACACGCCTGGAGGAAGAACCAGTTCGCTTGAGAGCGGAACCGGCTTTCGCTTCGACCTTGGGCCTACTTTTTTTCTCTACCCACGTGTCTTGTCCGACATCTTTTCTGCGTGCGGGTATGACCTCAACAGAGAAGTAGAGATGGTCAAACTTGATCCGCAGTATCGCCTTATTTTTGGTTCAGGTGGTGACCTTCTAGCAACGCCTGATCTTGCGCGGATGGAAGATGCCGTCGCTCGACTTTCGCCAAATGATCGCGGTTCTTTCACCCGATTCATGACTGAGACTCGGGAGAAATTTGTTCGCTTTGCGCCATTCCTTGAGAAACCATTTGAACGATGGACAGATTTGGCAAATCCCGATTTGTTGAAACTTGTTCCTATGCTCAAGCCGTGGAAAAGCTTGGACTCTGAACTTGGCCGGTTTTTTTCCGATGAACGTATTCGCCTCGCCTTTACGTTCCAGTCAAAATATCTCGGCATGTCGCCATTTCGCTGCCCAAGCCTCTTCTCGATTCTGTCGTTCCTGGAATACGAGCATGGTGTTTTCCATCCCATTGGTGGATGCGGTGAAGTCTCTACCACTATGGCCAGACTGGCGGAAGAAATGGGTGTTGAAATCCACTACGGTGAGCCCGTCGAATCAATGGAGTTTCACGGCAGAAGAATCACCTCTGTAACAACGCCCAAGGCGACATACGAAGCCGACGCAACGGTTGTGAACGCCGACTTCGCCAGAGCCATGACACGGCTCGTACCCGATGAATTA